>JBAVNY010000119.1:0-12842 GCA_049691535.1 Candidatus Acidiferrum sp. | reverse complement strand
CGTAGAAGCGTAAACCTCACAGTTTGGATTCCTGGAAAAAATGGTTAGGGCACGGGTGTGTGCTGGTCGCGCGGAGCGAGGAGGGTTATTGATGTTGCCACGATCCCTCCACGGCGTGCTGCGAACGCAGCAGCACTCCGGTCGGCATGACGATTCTGCGAAGCTGCGCGACGCGTGGGTTGGACTGGAATCGCGTGGAAGAGGCTGAGATGCGCAGAGAAAGGCAAAGGCAAGAGGGATCCATCGCACAGAAAACGTGCGATGGCACAGCATCCTCACTACGCGGACTTCGTTCGGAATGACGTGGTCGGTGTATTGGAGCGGAATGGGTTTGGTTTAGGGCTGGGTTGGAGGTGGGTTTGAGAACGTGCTGTGCCGGCTGGCAGCCGGCGCTACCAGGCTGATCGCCTCGATGGCTAAAGTCGCCGAGAGGGGTACGTTAAGGTTAGTTAATGCCGGGGGGTTTGGAGCCGGTTTGGGATTGCATCTGTTTGCGTTGTTCGTACATGTTCTCTAGGGTTTGGATCATTTGCTCGGTGTTGGAGGGAGTTGGGCGAGGGGCGTCGCTGGCGGAGGAGGCGGCAGCGGCAGTTGAGACAGGGGAAGCGGTGGCGATTTCGGTGCCAGGAGAATTGCTGGAGGCATCGGGTGTTGCGCTGGGAGTGGATGAGCCGGTTGGAGCGGCGGAGGCCGAGGCGACTGGTTGAACGGCGGGAATTTCCACGTTAGAAAAATCCTGAGCGGGCTGATTGGCTTTAGGAATTCTGCTGGCAGTGCTGAAAGGAGAAGCGGAGTGATCGCCTAGTGGAGCCGAGCCATTTTTGGTTTTCGGGGTGAGCAGAATGGAGCGAACTTGATCGGGGTCGGTATCCGAAGCTTGAATAACGTAATCGAGATTGGTGTTACTGAGCAAAGTGGAGATAACTTTGCGGGCTGGGCCAGGGCCGAGACGAACCCAAACACGTTCATTGGACGCACCGACAGGAATGTCGAGGTCCGCGCCAGTACAGAGGCGAACGGAAGCGAGAACATCGGAGAGTCTGGAATTTTCCGCGTTGATGGTCAGTTCGTCGTCTTGAAAAGTGACTTGCGGAGCCTTGGGAGTAGAAGGCTCGGGAACGAAATCCTCTGCGGGCGCGGAGGAAGACTGGTAGGCCGGTTTGGTAGTAGGAAGTTGCTGGGCGAAAAGGACCGGGGCAACACCGAGTGCGGCGAGCGCAGTGCAGGCAACGAATAAATTTCGGAAGTAGTGGCGAGGAGCAAGACTGGGATTGATGTTGCGAGAGTCCCTGAAATTGTCACCCATTGAAATGCTCCATCCTACTCAGAAGCGAAGCTGAGCCCCACGAATACGAAGTTGCGATTGAGGCGAACGGAGACGAAGGCTGAGCTGGCCGAAGAAGCGTTCCGTTGCTGAAGATCATTACCATAAAACGAGCTGCTCATTCTCCTCAAATCACCGCGTGGGCGGCGTAGCCGCAGGCACGGTTGATGGCATTTGCGCCGGATTAGGCGAAGACTGGGCTGGAATCAGCGGAGCTTTGCGCTTAACCAGGGCAGAACGGGTGCGAGAATCCGGGTAAGAGGGCGAGGTCAGAACGTTCATGACCGCCGGTGGCGGAAACAAGAGAGGCGCTGAAGCGGTGCCGAGATAAGGCAAATTGAAATCAGCCTTGAAGTCTGCGGCGACAGTGCGAAGTTCATCCAGCAGGTGTTGATCGCGAATGGCAGAGAGGATTTCCGGCTCAACCGATTGCAAGGGAACGGAAGTTTTGGAAATGAGTTTCAGAACGAAAAAGCCGGTAAAGGATTCCTGGACCGGGGAAACTTCGCCCGGTTGCATATCGAAAACGATGGCTTGCGCGGGAGTAATACTGCCGCGATGAAGAGAGTCGAGATGGGTGGGGAGAGGAACACCCATGATATTGAGATCAAGGTAGGCCATTTTCTGGAGCATTTCAAAATCCGCTCCGGCAACGGCACCGGTGCGCAACTCTTCGGCTTTTGCTTTGATGGCTGCGGGGTTAATGGGCTGGCCTGCGGTGTTGCGAGCGTTTATCGGGATATAAAGACGATAAACGTCGGCCTGCTCAAAGTCGGCGAGATGATCGGCATAATACTTTTTGATTTCGGTTGGAGCGACGTTATCGGCCTGGTCCTGGAGTTTGCGATATAGGGCGTCGGCAAGCACTTGCATGCGAGCGAATTTGGATTTGGGCTGAAGATCTTTGACCATGGTGGGATCCTGGTCGAGGTGCTGCTGGTGAGCGGCGGTTGATGCCGCGAGAAGTCTGGCGTAGCTCACGGCGAGTTGGCGATGCGTAGCATCCGAGGCACCGGGAGCCAAGGATGCGACGAGGCGATCGAGATCGGCGCGGGTGATGACGGTGACGCAAGGAGTTTTTGCGGTAGCGGCGTGAAGTTGATCGCAGACACCGGTCAGAGTAACGACCGGCGTGGCTGGAGACACTTCTACAGGAGCGGGCTGAGATTTGAGGTCAGGAGCGCGCCGGCCGGCTGCTGGGCGAGCCAGAGTCGCTCCGGAAGTTCGCGCAGGGGCTGTGGGGGCGGCAACTTGAGCGAGCAGCGGCGCGGTAAGAATAAAGAATGAAGTTAGGACGAAAACGTTACGCATTAACCCTCTCGCGTCGTGAAATCGTGTGACGAACCGCTGTGACAGTTAGAAGTGGCTAAGGGCAGCGCGGCGCGAGATTAGCGAAACTCGCAAATGCTGAGCAGGCCCATAGGATTGCTAACGACGACGGTAAGCCGACGCAAGGTGACTAAACCTTGTTGTTCCCAGGTGGAGAGCAAGCGGCTGACGGTGAAGAGGGTGGTGCCGGTCATCTGCGCGAGATCCTCGCGAGAGAGCTTGACCTCAATGGCGCCATTGATTTCCTGGCCGACCTGGGGGAGCAAGCGAATGAGCTGCCGAGCAACGCGCTGGGCAACTTGCTGGGTGGAGACTTCACGGAAACGGGCTTCCAGAGTGGCCAGACGTCGTTCCATGATGTGCAGCGTGTTGCGACGAAGAGTTGGATATTCCATCAGCAGGCGTTCGAAGGTGGCGCCATTCCAAACAACAACGCGACTGGAGGCAAGGGCTTCGGCAGAGGAGGAGTGAGTCGCTTGTTCGGTGTGGCCAACACTGCCGATGACTTCACCCGGGCCGACGAGACGAAGGATAACGGCACCTCCGGTTTCGCTGAGCAGGGTGATCTTCATGCAGCCTTCGGTAAGAAGGAGAACTTCCTTGACGGCATCGCCAGCGAAGAACATGGTTTGGCGACGAGCAATCTTCACGGAACGTCCAAAGGACAGAATTTTGGTGTAATCAGCTTGCGGGATGTCCACAAACAATTGGGATAGCGGGGCCTGGCTCTCGGGGAAAGAGATGGGCTGGACGCTAGAGCGTTTGGGGGTAACCCTAACGTTAAATGAACCTGTTGTCATCACCGGCTGGGTGGTCGACATTGGCTGGGCATAACCTCCGTGTACCGAGTGGCGCTGCTCCCAGCGCCTACTGATGCGGATGGTGAGGGCGAACGAAGGCTGGTCTTCGGAGCGGAAGAGAAGCCTGGTTGGGAAACCGACTACGTGACACCCATCACACAGCAGTGTTCATGAGTACAGCAAATCATGTACCAAACGTAAGCATCTTCAACCTATTGATTAGAAGAGATTTAGAAAAGACGATCCAAGGCTGTATGAAATAGTTTGCGCATAATGGAAAGATAGCCAAGGGAATATACGAAAGTTTTTCCACCTGCTTGCGCTGGCGCAAAGCGCTGAAAAAATTATCACTTAAAGGATTGTGGTGAACAAGTGAGGGCAGAGGATTTGCTGTCGTTTTGGGAAAAACGGGCAAGCTTGAGAGAGCAGAGCCATTTTGGGAAGACTTAGGGGCGGCTGCTCCCGTTAAATAAGCGAAGCGGACGGAAAAGCGCTCATTTTAGGGTTAGTGGCCGGGCCCAGCGGATGGAGTCGTGACGGCTGGGGGCGTCGTCGCTGCACGGTTGGCGGGCTTGGCTGGCTGCGAAGCAGAGACGACCTTTTTCTTGGGCTCTGGGTGGCGCAAACCGAGAGTGTTGCCGCTGCCAATATCGATGAGGCGGCTATTTTCGTCGGTCACTTCCTGAGTGCGAACAACGTGAGGAGTGATGGCGAAGACGATCTCTACCTGTTGGCGAGTGACGTTTTCCTGGCCAAAGAGGTACTTCAGGATGGGAAGAGTGGCGAGCCAGGGATAGCCGCTGAGGGAGCGGGTTTCCTGATCTTCGAGAATGCCGCCGACCAGGCTGACTTCACCGTCTTTCAGGCGGGTTTCATGTTCGATGCGGCGCTGACCGATGGTGGGCTGGGTAATGCCGCCAATGGTCTGAGAGCCGGAAACGGAGGAAACCTCGAGAACCATTTTAAGAGTGACTTCCTGGTTGGCGTGGACGTGAGGAGTCACGTCGATATTGACGCCAACGTCGATGTACTGAAATTGGGTGTTGATCAGTGGGCTGACGCCACCACCGCTGACGGCTCCCGTGGAATAAGAACCGGTGGCGATGGGGATGCGATCGCCGATCTTCAAGGTGGCTTTTTCCTGATCAAGAACGCGAACTTCAGGGTTCTGAAGAATCTTGGTGTGGCTATCGCTCATGAGAGCGGTGACGGAGGCGCCCGGGATGGAGATGGAGAATTCACCCGAAGTGAGATGGGAAATGGACTGCAAGGTAATGTTGGTTGGCGTGCTGATGGAGACGGTGGTGGGAACGGTGGTGCCCAGGGTACGCAAGCGATCGCGCGAGACTTCCATCACAACGATGTCGACCATGACTTCGGACTTTGGTTTGTCGAGGTCGGAGAGCAGCTTTTCAGCCACGACCATCTGATCCAGGGTGCCGCGCATGGTGATGGAATTGTGGGAAGCATTCACCTGAATGTGACTTACATCCATGATGCCCTTAAGGGTGCTGACGGCTTCCTGCAAGTCGGCCGGTGTGGAGACATTCTTGAGATAGAAGGTCTTCATGACGTTGTCTTCGTACTCTTTGCGTTTGCTTTCAGCGGCGACGAAGATGGCCTTGGTGGAAACGGGGCGCCAGAAAGTTTTGGATTGCATGGCGACCATGCGAAGGGCTTCGGCGAGCGGGACGTCGTCGAGCTCAATGCTGATGCGCTGGGGCTTGTAGTCGAGGTCGAAGAGAACGTTGATGCCGGCGAGCTTGCCGATGGTCTTGTAGACGTTGTCGGCGGTGGTGGTCAGACGAAGGGTGAGGCGATTGTCGGAAGTGGGCTCGAGGTCCACGGGGCCTTCGGCTTCACGCGCCATCCTGCCGAGTAGAGATTCTGGGGCTGGGGCCGGGGGAGCTGCGGTTTGGGCGGCTTGTTTCTTGAGAATATCGGTGGTGGCCTGGAATTCCTGAGCGGCAATGAAGTTAGTGGGGTCAATTTCGACGGCGCGCTGAAATTCGATCAGGGCTTCCTGCAATTTGAGATTGGCGCGGAGGAGCTGTCCCTGGTGGACATGATCTTCGGCAGCAGCAGTGCGCATGCGCAAATAGGCTACGGCGTAGCGGGGGTCGGTAGGCTTGAGAGTGTAGGCTTTTTTGTAGTCGTCGAAGGCCTTGTCGTATTGATTCGCGGCTTCAGCGCGGGAGCCACTCTTGAAGGCGTCTTTGGCCTCGTCGGCGGGGAAAGCCGGAGTGCACAAGGCAATGGAGAGGATAGAAGCCAGCACGATGCGTGACCGTTTCATGATTGGGCTGTCTCCGTCTCCTGTGAGCCTGTGGATGCTGCGCCTGGTTCGAACACTTTTGCCTTGGAATGCGCAAGGCGGCAGTGGATGCCACTGCCAGCGGCGAACTCAGGGAATCGATAAGAGCAAACTGCGGGCCACGACGGGTTGCTCTTCACGACACGCGGGAACTCTTATAACGCATGGAAACGGGCGTGTGTTTGACGTGGCGCAAAGACAGCGAGGAGGGGGGCTTAAATACTGAAGCGCCGAAATGGAGGGCTTCCGGGGCTAAGAAGGAAATGTCTCTTAAAGGGAAATTTAGGAGGCGAGTGGCGGGACTGACGAGGTTTGCGGGCCAGCAATGACTGACGACGAGCGAGCTGCCGGAAGTTTGTGGCGGAGCAAAGACGTGCTGCGGCGAAGTGGGAAGATTGTCGAATGCCCGTAAAGCGAGAGCGGTAGAGGTCGCCGCTTTCGAAGAGGCGTTGGCAGCGCGGACGATATCGTTTGCCGATTGCGGTGCGTGAGTAGTTGTAGTTCAAGTTCGCTCGGTTACTTTGTTGCTGTTCCTGAGATTCGTTGACGAATGCGAGGCATGTACAGAGCAGCGATCATAACGGGGCTGTTGGCGTTGATGAGCTTGTCGGCGGCTGCTGACGAGCGGGCGATCTTGCGCAACGGCTCGACGATCCGACACGCTCGGCATGAAACGCGCGATGATGTGACGCGACTGTATATGGCGGGAGAAGTCGACAATTTTATTGATATACCGACGGAGGAGATTGTCGGGTACGAAGAAGTGCACTTGCCGCCTGAGCCGGTGGCTGTCGCGGCGAAGGCCGAACGCGAGTCGACGATTAGTTCGATGAGTGGGAGCGGCGGGTTGGATGTGGCGGCCGCGGTGAAAGCGGCGAGCAACCGTAACAATTTAAATCCTGATTTGATTAACAGCATGATTCGGGTGGAAAGCGGGTTTAACCCACATGCGGTGTCGCCGAAGGGCGCGCAAGGGTTGATGCAGTTGATGCCGCAGACGGCGGCGCGAATGGGCGTGGCGGATCCGTTCGATCCCGTGGAAAACATTGAGGGCGGAACGCGGTACATTCGGGAATTGCTGGACCGGTATCATTTGGATTTGGTGAAGGCGCTGGCGGCGTACAACGCGGGGCCGGAACGCGTGGAGCAATACCACGGAGTGCCGCCATATCCTGAGACGATTGCGTATGTGTCGCGGGTGATACGGAATTTTAATGGGCAGCGGAGCGCGCAGAATTCCGCGGGTGCGAAGACGGCTGCGGGGCCTGCGAAGAAGAAGCAGATAAGTGTGAAGAGCGCGCAGGTGGGGGCGACGGAAGAGCCGGTGGTGGCGGAGCAGGAGACGGAAGCGGAATCTGGCGGGAGTACGGCGGCGGGATCGTAAGGCGTAAGAGTCGAAGGCTCGGCTCGAGTCAGTCGACACTTCGGTTCAATGCAGTCACGCGAGTAACAGCACAATTCCAGTTGAAAATTGAATATCGAAGAGGGATCCAGTCGACTGCGTTCCCCGGCCGCGCCGAAAACCGGCGCGGAAGAAAAAGGCCCGGTCACTCCGCCCAGGATGACAGTTTGGAAGATGTGCTGGGCGGATGTGGCTCGCTGGTGGGAGCTGCTTCTCTTGGTGATTTTCTTTAGGATTTATTTTTTGCCACGATCCCTCCGCTGCGGTCCGCGTGAGGCGTGCGGACCTTCGGTCGGGATGACAGGGCGGGTTGGTTTGCGGCGGGAGTTCGCCGGCAGGATCGTAAGGCGGTTAGGTCGACGGCACTTCGGTTGAAGTTCAACTCACGCGGGTAACAGCACAATTCCAGTTGAAGGCGAAAAGCACAGCCATGAATGCCTGTGCCACATGGGCACGGACGTACGTGTGGAGCGTGCGCCTAGTTTTGACGAGTTGTGCCTGGATCTGTTGGTGGCTGGGATTTTGGGGTGTCGGTTTCTGCGGATGCTGAGGGTGCTGGAGACGAAGGCGCAACGGGCTGGACGTCGGAGAGGTGGCGGGGGCGCTCGGAGACGCCGGCGGCGAATTTTTTGGCGACGTGGGACATTTCGGGAACGATGGCGTAGAGATTGCTTTCTGAGGTGGCGGAAGTGTCGCGAGCGATTTGTTGCAATTGCTGAGCTTCTTCTTCGCCTTCAAATTCGGTGAGGCCTTCGGTCCAGGAGAGGATGGCGTCGTTTTGCTTGAGATTGGTCATGGGTACGAAGATGAGGAAGCCGGGCGAGACGGAGCCCATTTTGATTTGATAGACGACCCACGGCGATTCGGATTTGGTTTTCTCGTAGGCGGCGTGGAGGATGTTGAAGGACTGAGCGAAGTCATTCTCGTGGCCCGGAGAGAAATGGATTTCGATGACACGCATGTAACGAGCGTCGGAGAGGTCGATGGTATCGGCGCGGTAGCCAAGATCATCGCGGCGTTCGGCGATGATGGTGCGCTGACTGGTGAGCAGCGCGGAAATTTCGTCCTGCATTTTGGAGAGTTCAGGATGCGCGGAATAGATTTGATTCCAGCCGGTTAAAGCCTGCTCGATGTGTTCGTAGGAATCAAAAGGATCGAAGGAAACAGACTCTGGCTGACCGGTAATGGCCTCGAGGGCGATCCAATCGTTGGGAACATTGAGGCGATTGCAGGCTTTGGCCATGTTGACGGAAATTTTCTGATGGGCGGTGGATTTGCCGTATTGAACTTCCTGGCGGACGAGAACGAGCAAGTGGGGCGGAGTGGAGGGAGATTCCGCGGGTTTATCCTGGGCGAAGGCGAACGAAGCGCAGTAGAGCGGGAGCGCTAAGGCCGCAGCAAAAAGTCGGGTGTAGGTCATGCATCTACCTCCAAAAACTTGGCAACACGTGCGCCGAACGCCGAGGCGCGGGACCAGTCGCGCAGGATTCGCTGCGGCGATCGGTCCGGTTGGAACGTCGTCGAGGCCTATATTGAGCCTGTTTACCTGCTGGAACAGGCAATCAGGTAATTTTGTTCGATGGGCAAGGCGGCGTCAACGACGGCGAACGCGATTGTTCCTGATTTACATGCTGTGGAGCAAAGATAGGCGTAGGGCGGGGGCAGTTCTGCGCCTAAGTGCAGAGGTAGGTCGGAGGTCGTGGCGGGACGGGCTTCCGTTGTGAGTCGGTCGAGTCGTTCGTTAGGCGGAGTGGGCGTACATATCCCAACCGAGGTAACGGGTGACGGCTTCGTGGACGACGGAGGCGACGCTGGAAAAATTGGCGGCCACGTGATGTTCGAAACCATTTTCGCAAATGTAGTGGAGGAGTTTTTGCAGGCCGGGAATTTCGACGACGCCGGCACCGCCAAAAGTTTCGAGAGCATCGTCGGTGAAACGGCCGCTGCCGGTGTAGCCGCGGATTTTGCCGGCAGTATCGTCGGTAGAGAAGCGAGCGAAGCTCATCGCGCCGGGTTTGACCTGACCCACACAGGTACCAAAGGTATTGTCTTTGCCGACGGTGCCGGCAATGATGGCCTGAAAATCCATTTTTACATCTTTGAAAAAATGCTTGGGCAGATTGCTGCAGTGGAAGCAGACCGCTTTGTTGGGGTCGCTGCCGTAATTATTGTTCCAGTCGAGAAGCGCGCTGGGAGTTTCGGAGGCGAGTTGCAGGGCGTGCATGGCGAGAACACCGCAGACATCAACTTCGCAAGCGCTGGAGAGAAGGGAGTCGCTCATCATGCTCATGACGGTGCAGGGAACGACTCCGAGATTTTCTTCGAGGGAAGTCCAGCACTGGACGGCACTGATTTGCACGTGGGCGTTTTTCATCCAGTCGTCGACGACGGTGCCGAGCTTGGCCATTTTAAGAAGAGCGGCTTGGGGAACGTCGGCGGTGGAGACATAGGTCTGGATGGACTTGAGTTTTTGCATGGCGAGATCATCGGTGTCTTTCATGCGGCTGATGCGCCCGATGACTTCGGAAAGATCAAGAGTTTCGACGGAGATGCCGCTGGCTTCGAGAAGTTTTTCGCTGTAGCGGACGGTGTTGAATGCGGCGGGGCGTGCGCCGATAGCACCGATGCGCAGATTGCGAAGACCTTTCACGATGCGGCAGATGCCGGAAAACCATTCGAGATCTTTGGCGAACTCCGGGGAGTCTGGCGATTCGGTGTGCAGGGTGGTGAGGGAATAGGGAATGCCGTACTGGCGAAGATTGTTGCAGGCGGACATTTTGCCGCAGAAGCTGTCGCGGCGGTGGGTAATGCCCATTTTCGAAGGAGTGTCGGGAGTGGCCTGGACGAGGACGGGGACGTTGAGGCGAGCGAGGCGAAGCGTGTCGGCAATGGCGCGTTCGTCGCCGAAATTGGGAAGAGTGACGATGATGCCGTCGATGGCGTCGGCTTTGGATTTGAATAAGTCTGCACAACGTTTGGCGTCGTCGTAGGTTTCGACTGCGCCGTGCTTGCTTTGTTCGGGAGTGAGAACAACGTGTTCGATGCCAGCTTTTTGTAGGGCCTGGATCATTTCATCGCGGCCGGACTTGGCCAGATGATCGGGAAAGAATCCGCGATTGCCGACGATGATGCCCATGGTCATTTTACGTTTGTTAGACATACGACGTTCCATCACTTTCTGTTAGACGCGGCCTTTGCCCGGCGCGAAATAGATGCAGTAGGCAGCGCCGATTATGGCGAGAATGGCACCCCACCAGATGTTGGCGTGCAAGTGGTAGAGGACGACCGGTTGTTGCGGCGGATGAAAAAATTCGTAGACACCGGAACCGCAGATGAGCACGCCATTCACCAGCAGAGAGATGCCGATGAAGAACCAGATTGAGAGGGAGCCACCCGTTTTCATTAAGGCCTCACCAGAAAACTACGTTTACCACTACAAAGAGAACGGCGACAACCGCGGCCCAGAACCAAGGGCGATGAAAAACGGTGACATAGGATTCCGTGGGAATTTCGGTGACGCCATAGACCAATCCGTTTAGTTCGGAGTCAGACTTAGGCGTCGTAAGCATGCTAATGACGATGGTGACGAGGACGCAAACGATCCAGGACCAAAGAGCGCGATACATATTTTCTGCCATGTCGCGGGCGTTTGGCGAGAGAGCAATGTAGCGGAGAGCGGACGGATCGATTTTGACCCAAGCCCACATGCCGATCGAGGAGAGTGTGCCGGCTAACAATCCCCAGAAGCCACCCGCGGAGGTGGCGCGTTTCCAAAGCATGCCGAGAATTACGGTGCCATAGAGCGGCGCAATGAAAAAGCTGAACAGGGCCTGAACGTAATCCATGATGCTTTTGAAGTCCATTACAAGATAAGCGGTGCCGACGCTAATGATGACGCCGACTACGGTGGCCCAGCGGCCCATGCTGACGTAGTGCTGATCGGTAGCATCTTTTTTGATTAGGGCGCGGTAAATGTCGTAGGTCCAGACGGTGGTGAAGGCGCTAACGTTGCCGGCCATGCCGGACATGAATCCGGCGATGAGCGCGGTGATACCAAGACCGAGAAGGCCGGGGCCACAATAGCGAGCGAGCATGAGAGGGAGAACTTCGTTGTAGCTGTGACCGCCAGTGGCGATGGCTTGCGCTTCGCCGGTGAGCTTCATGGGAAGAACGGCGAGAGCGAGCAAGCCGGGCAGGATGACGATGAAGGGCACCATCATTTTAAAACCCGCGCCGATGATGGGAGCCATTTTCGCGGCGCGCAAATCTTTGGCGGAGAGGACGCGCTGAACGACGAGGAAGTCGGTGGTCCAGTAGCCGAAGGAAATGATGGCACCGAGGCCGAAGACGATGCCGGTCCAATGAATACCCATGGGATTGTTGGCGGAGCTGCCGAGAGTGCTCCAGAGATGGGTGTATTCGGAGGAGGCGTTGGTGGCGATGCGCGTTTTGAGATTGCTCCAGCCTCCGGCATCGATGAGGCCGAGGATGGGGATAAGCAACGCACCCGCCCAGATCAAAATGAATTGGAGGACTTCGTTGAAAATGGCGGAGCGCAGACCGCCGAGAGAAACGTAGACGGCAACGGTGGCGGAAGAAACGAGGATGCTGAAGTTGATGTTCCAGCCGAGAACAATTTTGAGGACCAGGGCCATGGAGTACATATTGATGCCGCTCATCAGGACGGTCATAAAGGCAAAACTGACGGAGGAGAGAGTGCGGCTGGCTTCGCCGAAACGGAGTTTGAGGTAGCCGGGGACGGAATGAGTTTTGGAGATGTAGTAGAACGGCATCATGACCAGCGCGAGGAAAAGCATGGCGGGGATGGCGCCAATCCAATACCAGTGCGCGGCGAGGATACCGTATTGATAGGCGGCGCCGGCCCAGCCCATTAATTCGAGAGCGCCGAGATTGGCGGAGAGGAAGCTGAGTCCGGCGATCCAGGCGGTCATTTCGCGGCCGGCCATGAAGAAATCTTCGCCGGTGTTGGAGCGTTCTTTGAGGTAGAAACCGATGGCGAGGACGAGGACGAAGTAGAAAACGATGATGAAGAAGTCGACGGTGGAGAGATGAACGAGGCGAGAGGAGTCGAGCAGAGCCAGGGCTAGGAGCATTCCGAGTGCCTCGAGGGAGCGAAGGTCGATTGGGGTTGGAGCATCGATGTTGCTTTTAGCACTTTTGCAGAATTCAATCCAGAGCGGGGAGGCACAGCGACAGTCTACTTACTTCGCGGAGAAACGAAAAATTGTTTTGGAGTGGAGAGGATTGTTGGGAGAGACGAGGGTGGAGGGAAAATTTGGTTGATTGGGGGAGTCGGGAAAGTGCTGGGTTTCCAGGCAGAAGCC
Source organism: Candidatus Acidiferrum sp. (assembly GCA_049691535.1). Classification (GTDB taxonomy): domain Bacteria; phylum Acidobacteriota; class Terriglobia; order Acidiferrales; family UBA7541; genus Acidiferrum. The sequence goes on along the minus strand of JBAVNY010000119.1, from coordinate 328 downwards.
GGAGCGAAAGGGGTAGGGCTTGCCGGCCTTGCCGCGGATGGTGTCGTCGAGGAAATTCCCGGTGTAGAACTGGATGCCGGGCTCGGTGGTGAGGACTTCGAGGATGCGGCCGGAGTGCGGGTCGGAAGCGACGGCGGCGAGTTGGGGAGTAGCGTTGGCGTCGTGGTTAGTTTTGTTGAGCACCCAGTTGTGATCGTAACCGTTGGCGAATGGGAGTTGCTCGTCGGGTTGGTGGATGCGGGAGCCGATGGGATGCGGTTGCGTGAAATCGAAGGGGGTATTTTGCACGGGGCGAATTTCACCGGTGGGGATGAGGGTCGAGTTGATG
>JBAVNY010000118.1:0-1756 GCA_049691535.1 Candidatus Acidiferrum sp. | reverse complement strand
TTCTTCTACTCGCCGCTCGACAGCTCCATCTCTTCCGTGTCCGTCCAGGAAAATGGCCAGGAACTCGTGCTTGGCAAGCCCACGCCGCTCTTTCAGGTCCATCCATTTGCCCCGCGCCTCGGCGTTTTCGACGTCACTGCCAACGCGCAACGCTTCATCGTCTTCGGCGACACCTCGTCCTTCAGCAGCGTCCCCTTAACCGTAGTCACCAACTGGGATTCCATCCTCACCCAGAAATAATTTCCTCTGCCACGCCTCACCGCGGCTCGAGGCTTTTTGGAGACTTACAAATCATGAATGACTAACGTAGGCTGCCTCGCAATCCGATAGTTCGAGTGTTTTCAATGGCTACGCGATCATTATCCCAGTCGCTCTAAAGCAGAGGAGGAACAGCAGTGACGAAAAAAGACGCTTGGAAACTGGCCAACCATTGGGTTGCGGCCTGGAACGCTCATGATCTGGACTCAATCATCTCCCACTACGACGACTCAATCGAGTTGACTTCGCCGGTTGCCGCGCAGCTCCTCGGGGCTCTAGATGGCAAGGTGGTTGGAAAGGCAAACGTGGGAGCGTATTTCCAGCGAGGACTGGAAGCGTATCCGGATCTGCGTTTCGTTCTTGAGGATGTCTTCTTGGGCTTAAACAGCGTGGTGCTTCTTTACAAGAATCAAAAGGGCACACGGACCGCAGAGTTCATGGAGCTATCACCAATTGGAAAAGTCACCCGCGTCGTGGCGAACTATTCTGCTATGTGAATTTGCCGCTGTTCCCTAATTTCACTTGTAGCGACCAATCTGCCGCTATAGCGAATTGACCCACACGACGTCGCGGCCCGGAAGCCGTGATTCTAGATGGCCAGCGCCGATGCCCGAGCTGTGCTTTCCTTGATTCCTGCCTCGACGCGCAAATTTGTATAAAGCTCGCGGGCCTCTTCCCACAGCGCTCTGGCCTGCTCCCATCGCAGCACCGCAAGACTGCGAATCGCGTTCGCCAAATCCAGCGACGAATCTTCGGTGTGATTCCGATAAAGTCCAAGCGCCTCCAGATAACACGGCTCCGCCAAATCCGGGCGTCCCTGCTCCAGGTAGACGTCACCCAGATGCCGGATGGTGTGCGCCAGCACCAGCGGTTCGTCAAACTCGCGAAGCAACGCCACTGCTTCCTCGTAACACAGCCGGGCCATCGCTCCATCCCGGCGCCGCTCCGACTCCCCGCGTTCTCTGAGTTCCCGCGCCAACGCCAGCCGGTCTGGCTGATTCTCGCTCGAAGCCATGTTTTCCTCCCGCCCTGATTGGCAGTACCCAATTTCCCGCCATCATGCGCCTATAAAGGTACAGGAAGGAGACAAACACGCAAAATTCGTGGCACAGCCATTCCTGTTTACCCTGAGCGGCGAAGGGGCTGTGCGGTTAGGTTCCCGCCATTCTCACTCAAACCACGCTCGCTACTTTCTTTGCTGTGTAAATGTAACTCCTAAAGGCATAGCCCCACGGCACCGCAACGATCGGCAACAGCACCCACAAGAATTGCGAGGTAATGCCCTCGGCCGGCGAGTCCTCCAAGGTGCCCTTGGCCCACAGGGGATACGCCACCAGAATCAGCCACAGCACTTTGTAGAAAATTTCTAACAGCACGATCGGTAGCATTTTCACCGGACGGAATATCCCTATGCCCGCCAACGTCGCAAACGCCGTCCACACGCACCACGCCACCGCCTCGGTCGGGTCCCATGCTCCCTGGTGGGTCAAGATGTGCG
>JBAVNY010000117.1:0-2064 GCA_049691535.1 Candidatus Acidiferrum sp. | reverse complement strand
CCGGCATGCAACGTGGCAAGGGTGAACGGTTGTGCAAATCGAAGGAGTCAGGCGGAAATTTTCCATGACTGCTAGCCACACTCTGACGCTCACCTATCCAATGATCGTCCTAGCGGTGTTCGCGAACCAGCTTTGTCTACCAGTGCCTGCAGTCCTGTTTTTGATGACAGCAGGGGCACTCGTGGCGAGCGGGAGCTTGAATCTCGGCGGCGTCATACTCGTAGGCGTGGTGGGATCCCTGTTGGCGGATTATGCGTGGTTCATGGTCGGTCGGTGGCAGGGATACAGAGTGGTGCGAGCTCTCTGTTCGTTTAGCATGCGCGGGCAGCATTGCTCGATAAGGGCTCGGCGGTTTTTCGCGCGACGCGGGCTGCCTGGGTTAATGTTCGCCAAATTTGTTCCCGGTCTCGACGGACTGATGCCACCGTTGGCGGGAGCACTGAATGTAACGACGGTTCTGTTCCTTATATTTGACGGCGTGGGTGCCTTGCTCTGGTCTGCCGGGTATTGTTTCGTAGGATATCTATTTGCCGACCGTTTAGACATTATCGCGGCCACACTGGGTCGTGTGAGCGGAATCCTCGCGATTTTACTCGGGGGCGTTCTCTGCTACCTCATCTGGAGAGCGTGCGAATTAATCCGCATTATAAGGCAACTTCGACTGCGAGTGGTCAGCCCCGGGGTGTTGTATCAAGCCTTACAAACCGGCAAAAAGGTGGCCGTCTTGGACCTCTTGGATGTTGAAGGGCAGGAAAACGCGAAAGCGATTCCTGGGATTCCCGGGGCGGCGCGTATTTCTCCGACGCCGCTGCGCAGTTCGGCCAAGGTCCGAGTACCACCGGATGTGCAGATCGTCTTGTACTGTTCCTCAGCGAATCAACTTACCAGTGCTCGTACAGCCCTGGCGTTGCGTCGCAAGGGAATCTCGAATGTTTGGGTTCTGCAAGGGGGCCTTAAAGCTTGGCAGGAACTTGGCCTGCCCGTGACCACGAATCTCAGCAGCCCCGCCGAGGTTGCTGCTGGTTTCGGGATTGACCTGCCGGAAATCAATTCGCGAGCCCAGGACGTTGTCCTTGCGTAGTTGCCGTTGACCGGGAGTTGATGTTTGCCGTCGAACAGTTGTTGATGGAGCGAGACGTTGTCATGGTAGACCAGTTCTGGCGGTGATAGTCTCATGCGCATAATGGGGAATGACCGCGCACCGACGCCAACGGATACTCGGTATCGAGCTCTGCTCGATGTATCCAGGGCGATGGTCGACCAACCTACGGTGAAGGCCGTTGTACACAGCTTTCGCGGAGTTCTGTCCAGTAGCTGTCGCCTCCATGGAGCTCACCTCTATGTCCTCGGGAGTGACGGAGAGAGTCTGTATCTCCTCGAGTTCGATCGCGAAGCGGACGCACCCACGATCAATATTGGCACAAGAATCTCGCGCATTGGCGAGGTGGCGCGCGTGCTGGAGGATCTGGAACCAGCTTTCCTTGCGGACGTATCGAAGGAAATGTCGAAACATCCCGAGCTGGCTCCATTTGCGGCCGAGTCTGTCGGCCGCCCTACGTATGTGTTTCCAGTGTCTACCTCTCAGCATCGATACGGGGTTCTTGTAGTGACTAAGGACCGAGGGCAGCAGTTTGTCGCGGAGGATGTCGAACTCCTCCGTTCTCTTGCCTCGCACGTTGCGGTCGCGTTCGAGTTCGCCCTCGCGAAAGATAACGCAGAGCAGTACCAGCAGCAGGTCGTGAAAGAGCGGGATCGGCTCAGGTTGTTGCTGGAGATCAACAACCACATCGTTTCCAAGCTGGACATTAATGAATTGTTTCGGTCAGCATCGGCATCCCTACGGACTTATTTTAGGAATGATTTCGCCGGATTTTGGCTCATCGATAAACAATCGAATCAGCTCGAATGCGTCGTACTGGATTTCCCGAGCGGCAAAGGTTTGTTGCTCGCTTTAGAAAGGTCTGAACTTAGCGATGCGGATCACGAAAAGTTGCGTGCCCGCGTGCCTGAACTGTTGTCGATCGAGGGTATGGCGAAGCTGCCGGCTCGAATCGTTGAGAAGAT
>JBAVNY010000116.1:0-3773 GCA_049691535.1 Candidatus Acidiferrum sp. | reverse complement strand
TACTCCAGAATCGAGAATCGCAATGTTTGAAGAATTGAATCTGACACCGTAATCGTATTGGCGCCGCCGGAAATATTTTCCGCATAGAACAGCGCCAGGCATTCCGAGTGTGCCGTCTGGTTCAGTTGGAAGGCCTTGCGATATACGTTCCCACGCGAATCATGAATGGAAAAAACTTCATTCATGGCTCCGCCGCGGATCGCCACGCCGATCCAGTTGCCCGCGGTATTCGGCGATTTGAACGACAGCGACGCCGAAGTACTCATATTCGCGTCTAGACTGGCGTGCTGCACCAGCGAGATTCCTCCGCCGGACGTTGTGCTAGCCAGCGCCCCGCGCAGCGGTTCTCGTGCCGCGCACCGGCTGGTGCCACCGCTCAGTGCCAATCCAGCGGCCATAAGGGAACAGGCCAAAAATCCGCGCGGTGTCATGCGACAGCAAGTAGCGGCGCGAGACGTCGCGCGCCTCGGGAAACTGCGAAGAGACTTGTAGCCAGGCCCGTAGCTCATAGCGTCTGTAGTCTGCGGACGCGTCTACAGCGCCACTACTGGCCCGAAGCAGCGAAATTGAACAGGAGAAAGTCCGAGAGTACTGAGGGGTGCCAGTACCTGAACGAGGGTACAGTTAACCACGCCGTTATCGCGTGCTATAATTACTACTGAGTATCCGGGGTCCCCGGCCCTGGCGAGCGCGTCCGGCGTTACACATCGTTCCTGCTCCCATCCTGTCCCCTCGTGAGGTGGGCGTGGTTAAGGCATCCATCAGGATTTTGCGGATGCAACTTGAATCGGCTTTCCTTTGTATGCATTGGCGAAGCGGACTCGGATCAGCCAGAAAATCAGCAAAATCAGCGGAAGAATGGTGAGAATCAAATACAAATTGATGCTGAATAACGCCGGCGGTAGATGCTGCCCAATGCCCACGGCGGAAAACAATCGTAGCGGGCGATTGGAAGGTCCCATAAAGAAAGACCCTGCGGCGATGAACAGACCAAAGCACATACGCCAAAGATGACGCGCGAGGCGTTTTGCTCCAACAACACCGCCGCGTAGCAACATGCGAACGTCGCCAGCAGCGGCCAACAGCATCACCGAGCCCATGAAAAAGCTCATTCCCACGGGGACTCCGTCTTGCGAGCTCGCACCGCTACGCACCACGTTAATACCGTTTAGCCAGGTGAGGACCCCGAGCGTCAAAGGAATCAGGAGCACAAGCCAGTCGAAACGGCTCGTTTCTCCGGGCCGGCGCCGCACCGTCAACCAGGCTGTTCCGATCAGATAGAAGGTAAGAAGCCCGCCGCCGATGTTGCTAGGTTGATGCTTGAGAATTGCCAGGTACACCGCGCCGATGGCCATGGTGAGCATGGATGCGACAAAGATCCTGCCCGCCAGCGCATGGCGGGGAGAACCTTTACGAAAAGAGATTGCTGCGGTCCCGGAGAGCAACCCCACGCTGCCAGCGCAGATATGAGCAATGAGTATGGGCGAGTAGGGCATTGGCAAGTCTTGGTGATGAATACGTGGGTGGGAGCCTGATTGTTTCACTAGTGTCGACGGGACAGTACAAGCCGGAAACGACATCCGCGCAGAGAAATAGATCGAAAGGCGCGCCATTCTGAGCCGCAGAAACGATCAGAAGGCGAAACGAGCACCGATCACGGGAGCAATATTGCTGCTGTGGAAATAGGGGACGCCGGGGCCATGAGGAATGGCGATGGCCAGACCGCCGGTCACGTAGGAGCCCGCAATTCCGGCAAACGCGTCGAACCGCTTGGTGAAGTGATGATCCACGTAGAAGGACCCTTCGTTGAGAGAGCCCGCGCAGGAAGCGCGGAAACCTGCTGAAGGCGAGCAAGTCGGCGGAACACGGAAGTCGTTCTGCCGCTGTTGATACCAGGCGACAGTGAAGTCAGTTTTGCCGCGGAAGGTGTATTTCGCGCCCGTCCACCAGATCTGCACTAATTTTTCAGAATCAAGATTTTTGTCTTCGACTCCGCTCATGATATAGCCGCCCTGGACCGAGGCGCCAACGCCCAACGGGTTCGACGGGTTGTACTGCCAGATGTATTCGTAACCGGCAAAAAACTTAAACGGGTCCCAGGTGTACTTGACAGCACCCATAATGGCGTTGTTGTCGGTCACGATGCCATATACGGTGTTGGTTGTTCCGATCACGTTGGCTCCGGTGATGGGGTTGGTATTGATGCTGTTAGTGGTCGACTGATATGGCGCCGTCGGGCTTTGCGGTCCGAGCAAGGGATTCAATACGCTGATCGCCTGGTTGTAATGTTGGAAGACGATGTCGGCAGAGAACTTGCCGTGGCCTCCACCGACGTCGAATCCATAGGCGTTATTATGCGCCGATTCCGGCGTACAGTTGGCGGCCGTCCAAGTTGCGGAGGCCGAGTAGCAGCCGCCAGAACCATCGGCGAATTTATACATCGCGCCGAAATGGACCGGGCCATAGGTGAGGCGATACTTCAGGGCGTCGTCCCAACGGCTGTCCTCGGTGTCGCCGCCGCCGGCCATCGTGCCGTTATAGCCGATGTACGAAAATTCATAGCTGCCGCCGGCCGGATCGTAAAGGAGCATCGCGTCGGTACCGAGAGAGCGCTGACGTCCGAAGGTCAGTGTGCCGAAAAGCGCGGACGAAATACCGCCATAGATTTCGTCGTTGAATGGTTGGCCCGCGCGCGCGCCGTCGATGGCATACGAATAGCTTGTTCTGGGGAGGCCGTTATTGATGGTCTGGGTGGCCGACGCGTTAGCCAGCAAGCCGGACTGGGGATTGATGCCGGTTGAAAGATTGAACACCACGGACCAGCCCGGCAGAAACTCTTCCTTGCCCCGGATGCCCAGACCCGTCTGCTGCAGGTTGTTCGGTGCGACGAGGAATCGATGTTGATAGCCGTTTCGGTTCACCAGAGATGCGCCTTCATAGTTGTAGCCGTTTTCCGGTAAGCCGTGGCTGACCCAGCCGACGCCGATGTCATACGCACCGTACACCGTGATGCCGTACCAGGTCAGCGTGCAATCGGTGGTGGCAAACTCGTGGGCGCTCCCGCAGGCGTTGGCCGTGCCCCGCTGCATCTTGATGTCGACCGTGGCGTCTTGGCCAACCGCCAAGCTGATTCCTTTGCGCGTTTCATCGGCGAACCCGTGTTTTGCCGCTCGAATCTCGAAGCGCCCCGCTGGCAGGCCGGACACCTGAAAGTGTCCCCCGCCGTCGGTTGTAATGGTGCGCGTTACACCTGTGTCGACGCTCTTGATGGTCACCGTGACCTCGGGAAGGGCTGCCGCGTTTTGGTCTGTCACCACGCCGGAAAGGCTCGCTCCCGTTTGCGCCCACGCCGGGAACGCTCCCATCACAAGGCACAAAAGCAGCAGGAAGGGTTTTACCCGCGGCACGGAAAAAAGCGAACGAGAAAATGACAAAGTAGTCACTCCTGGATGATTAGAAATGGAAGCTAACTGCGGGCGACACTTTAGCTCCTATTGATACATTAAAGCAATACGTTTTTATATGATTTGATGCGAGGCATGCTGATGGTTTGCGCGAGGAAAATGCATTTCCCGAAGCTATTTTCTCCGCGTGATGCGGCAAAGATCCTGGGAATAAGTTATGCAACGCTGAAGTAATGGATCCGCAAGGAAAAGCTTCGCAGCGTGAAGACAGCGGGGGGGCATCAGCGCATTCCTGAGCCGGAACTCGGTAAGTTTTTGCACAGAGTGTCCGACCGCCTTCTTGTGAGCGAACGACGCGTGAACTTCCGC
>JBAVNY010000115.1:0-1824 GCA_049691535.1 Candidatus Acidiferrum sp. | reverse complement strand
TGCCACGGCTTGGCGACGTCAATCCAGAGCAAGACCCGTGGCGCAGCGAGCTTGCGCAGGATCAGATCGAAGTCTTCGACCTGACGGACTTGAGAAGGCCGGGCGATAATGCGCACAGCCGCGCCTTTTCTGACGTAACGTCCGTCGTGGACATGATCAAACAACGTCTAAGCGACGGTCAGGAAATGACCGACGCCAAGTCGATCAGCCCAATCAGCTCGATCGGCATGGATTGATCAGGAACTGCTAAATATTTCTTTCGATAAATCCACTTAGGATCCCAGAGGCGTAAGCGCATGGCGCAGCGAATCGCTTGGGATCCTCATCAGACCGGTAAATGGCTGGCTCAGTTCAAGGATCAGAAAGAGCGCACCAGACGCCGATAGCGCGAATACGCAAAGTGCCGCGATCGTGGTGGCATTGATGTCCGCGAACAGGCTGAAGCTTACAAAAATCATCGTAAGCCAGAAAACGAGCACCACAAGGAACGGTATCGGGATTGAGCCGCTTGATTGGGCGAAAATCAACAAACGAGTTTTTCCAATATCTGTAAGGGCTTCGATCGCTCTGCTCTGGAGAAGGCGTTGAGTTTCATCTTGCGGCGATAACTTCAAGATATCCCGGTAGAGCATTTCCGCATCGGTGCTTTCAACGAAAGGCTCGACCTTGCGAGTTTCGCTGCCGTTTTCGTGCCAAATGCGATTGGCCAGGGTGGTGACGCCTTTCCGCAGAACTATGCGGAGAATGTCTGTCTCAGAGCCATAAAGCGCAAGGGTTCGGTCCAGAAGCACGACGTTAGCCGTCAGCTGCTCGACCTCGGTGTTTTGGGTTTGATAGGTATTGCTGGCCGACGATATGAGCAAACTCAGGACGAGAGCCGCAATCGTGGCAATCAAGCCGGTTCCCAGCCTGACGACATCTTTGGTGTCCCCGCTCAGATGGTGCGCGGGCAGTCGCTGCCGCATGAACATGCCGAGGAACGCACCGGCGAAGATGATTGCGAAGGCAACCAAAGACGTCAGCAGTGGGCTCATGATCATCTATCCCCCAGAACAGGCAGCCATTCCTCAGCAAACGGCCCGTTCGCGCGTAAGAAGCCTACCGCTTCACATCCATTACGGGGTCGGTACGCAGCGGCCGTAGGGGGCATAGTAATAGTAGCCGTATGGGCACACGATCGGTGGCGCAACATAACCTGGCGGCACAACGACCACCGGCGCTACATAACCGTACGGGGCCCCGTTGGGCACGCAGTAGCCGTAGGGGCCACGGTGAGCGCCGAGCCCGCAAAAGCCTCTAACAAGCATGACTTCAGGCATCCCCATCCTGGCGGGCCCGGGCGAAGCCGGGAGGGCCCATGCACTGAACGAAAATAACGAGGCTGCTATGCAGCAACCCAGCGTCGAAGCTATCTTTGACATTTTTAATTCTCTCACGACGCCCTCACTTGTTGCATAGGCGACCTTGGCTGACGTCGCGGCCATGGCGCATTCGGCTGATTATCAAGAAAGCGCGTCGAGTTTATTTACGGCGGAAGTGTCCCTAGGTTGAGGAACTGCGGCAGGACCCTTTTCAAGTACAGCGCGACGATCATGAACCAGATTTTCCAGCCGATGGGCCGCTACATTCAAAATCACAGCATCTACCGCATTTTCATCACCGGCTGCGGCCAGCGCACGTTGCTCCCTGAGAATGCCGTCTATCTTTTCCTCGATGTCTGATAACTCTGCCTCGTTGCCGGCACTTCGGATCCGGCGCGCCAAGCCATAAAGGGTATCCAACGGCCCTTCTATGGTTTCGGGCTGCCCGATCCCTAAGAACTTC
>JBAVNY010000114.1:0-1776 GCA_049691535.1 Candidatus Acidiferrum sp. | reverse complement strand
CGCTTCGCCCACTCCACAGCGTCCGCGTACTTGCCCTGCGCATAGAAAATCCGCGCCCGCGCCGCCATCGCATCCGCAAGCTGTGGCTCCAGCGCGATCGCGCGATCCGCTGCCTGTGTACCCTTCTCCAGCGAACGCGGATCCTTTCCATGCAACTCGTACTGCATGCCGCATACTTGCGCGATGCTTGCCAGCGCCAGCGCAAAGTCCGCATCCAACTTAATCGCGTGTTCAAACATCTGCATTGCGAATTCCAGATTCTCGCGCCGCGCGTAGCTTCTTCCCCGCAGCAAATAGTCATACGCCTGCAAATTCTCCGTCGGCTTTCGCGCCATGGTGTTTTCTTCTTGCGGCGAAAGCGTAATCCGCAGCGCCTGCGCAATGCTGCGCGCAATTTCTTCCTGCACGTCGAACACGTCCTTCAATTCCCGGTCGTACCGCTCCGCCCACAGCGGATAATCCGTCACCGCATTCACCAGTTGCGCGTTAATCCGCAGACGGTTCCCGGCCCGCCGCAGACTTCCTCCCAACACATACGCCACATCCAATTCCTGCCCAATCTGTTTCGCCGTCGCCGGCTTGTCGCGATACGGCAAAATCGTCGCGCGTGGCAACACCTGCACGCCCTTGATCTTCAATAATTCCGTGATGATGTCTTCGGTCATTCCGTCGCGAAAATACTCGTCCTCTTTCGCCCCGCTCAAATTCTCAAAATAAAGCACCGCCAGCGATTTCTGCGCCCGCGCTGCAGGTGCAGGTGCCGCCGCCGCTCGCCCTGCTGAATCCGAGTCATGCTTCAGCCGCGCCAGATCCGCACGCATACTCGCCGCCGTCTGATACCGCGCGTCAGGATTCTTCTCCGTCGCCTTGGTGATGATCGCCGAAAGCTCCGCCGGCACCCGCGGATTAATTTTCACCGCGGGCGTCGGCGTCCGATTCAAAATCGCTTCGAAAATTACCGCCGACGTATTCCCCGAAAACGTTTGCCGTCCCGTCGCCATCTCGTACAGCACCGTCCCAAACGAAAACAGGTCGGTGCGATGATCCAATTCTTCTCCGCGCGCCTGCTCCGGCGACATATACGCAATCGTCCCAATCGCCGACCCCGGGCTGGTCAGATTGTCCCGCGACGTCCCCACCGTGAGTTCCGGCGAATCTTCCATCGTCTCGCTGCTGCGCTGCAGTTGCGTCGACAGCTTCGCCAGCCCAAAATCAAGCACCTTCGCCCGTCCACTCTGCGTAATAAAAATGTTCGCCGGCTTGATGTCCCGGTGCACAATCCGTTTCGCGTGCGCCACTTCCAGCGCATCCGCAATCTGGATCGCCAATTCCATCAACTCTTCATTTTCCATTGGCTTGTCTTGGATGCGGTGCTTCAGCGTCTCGCCCTCCAGCAGTTCCATGCAGATGAACGGGCGCCCTTCGTGCTCACCAATGTCGTAAATTGTGCAGATGTTGGGATGATTCAGTGCCGACGCCGCCCGTGCTTCGCGTTGAAACCGTTCCAGCGTCGACCGGTCCTGCGCCAGATTATCCGGCAGAAATTTTAGCGCCACATTGCGGCCCAGGCGCGTGTCTTCCGCTTTATACACCACGCCCATCCCGCCCCCGCCGAGCCTTTCGATAACTCTGTAGTGAGAAATTGTGCGGCCAAGGAAGGGCTGTGCGTTCGACATGGGTCTGCAATCTTAGTTTGCCGCCGAGACCCAAGTCAATTCGCCGCAAAATTCGTGTCAAGCCTCGTTAGAAATGTCCCCCTCTTTACCTCGTTAGAAG
>JBAVNY010000113.1:0-4558 GCA_049691535.1 Candidatus Acidiferrum sp. | reverse complement strand
CCTATGTGGGCATCGAAAATATCGGTCTTAAGACTCTAGTCCGTGGCTGCCGCCGTCTGTGCCGCCTCTGTTTCGCTTGCAGCCGTTGTCGTCACCGGTTCTACCTTAGCCTTCACGACCGCGCCAGCCTGGCGCTTCGGCAAGTCGATCCGAAAGGTCGCCCCGCGCCCTTCCTCACTCACCACGGAAATCGTCCCGTGATGATCGCTCACCACCGATTGCACAATCGCCAGTCCCAGCCCGGTTCCCATCGTTTTCGTCGTGTAATACGGCGTGAACAATCGCGAGCATTCCTCCGGCGTCAGCCCCTTGCCCGTGTCCGACACTTCAATCCGCACCGTTTCGTCTCGCTCGCTGCTTCGCATCGTCAGCGTTCCCCCCGCCGGCATGGCATCCAACGCGTTCAGCACCAGATTCTGAAACGCCTTGTGCAACAATTCTGGGTCGGCATCAATCTCCGGCAAGCTCTCACTCAGAAAATATTCCGTCGTGATTGCCGGCTTCCCGACCGCCGTAAATTGCGGCTCGAACAGTCGCACCGCATTCCGCAGCGATTCATTCACGTTCACCCGCGCAAATTCCGGCGTGGGCATCTTCGCAAAATCGCTGAACCGCCCCACAATATTATTCAGATTGGCCAATTCCGCCCGTAATGTCGCGGTCGCCTCTCCAAACACTTCCTGAAACTGTTCCGGTCCAAGCTGCCGCGAACGTTGCAAATTCTCCACCGTAATCTGCAATGGAAACAGCGGATTCCTCAACTCATGCGCCAGCCGCCGCGCCAATTCTCTCCACGCCGCCACGCGCTCCGTCTGCACCAATCGTTCTTTCTGCGATGCCAGCGTTCGCGTCATGTCATTGAACGCGCCAGCCAGCTGCCCAATTTCGTCTCGGCCCTTCACATCAATGTGCGTATCCCAGTGGCCAGACGCCACATCGCGCGCCCCGTTCGCTAGTTCTTCCACCGGCCGCGTAATCCGCCGCGCCACCCACCAACTCACCAGCAGCCCAATCAAAATCGCCGCCAGCGCCACACCGCCCGCCGTCTTCAATATCTGTTGCCGCAGCAACGCCAAATCCTTCCGCGAACTGCCCAGCAGCAACACGCCCAGCAACTCGTCGTTGCGGCCCTTCAGCGGCGTGGCGTGAAACGTCTCCGCGCTCGCCGCATCATTGCCCCACTCAATCGTCTTCACCGCTTCCGCCGGCTTGTTCTGTACTTGCTCGATCAGCGGCTGAAATGCATCGGCTTGCGCCACCGCTCCATTCGCATCCGTCAGCGCCGAAGGCACAAACGAAGACTCCAGATTCCTATACAGCAGCGCGCGCATCCCGGTAGGCAGTACCAGCGTCGCCAGAAAATTCTGATCCAGTCTCTTTCCGCCAATCACGTATACATTCTTCTCGCCAACCGTCTGCGTTCTCACCGCAGCCAGCGATAGCGCCACGCCATCCGGCAATTCTTCGCGCTTCAAAAACGCGCCCGTCCCTTCCCAATTCTTCGTGCCGGTTACCCAATCGTTCTTCGTGCCGACGTGCCCCTGATACTGAGCCGACGAAATCAGCGTTCCATCCGTATTCACAAATTCCACAAAATCCAATGCGTGGCTTTGTGCCGCCCCATTTGCATCGTGCAAATACAGCGACGAGTCCGCATTTGGCCGTGCCAGGTCCAGCACCATCCGCACCGTCACATCCGCGTTGGTGATGTTTTCCACCTGCTGCACCACCGTTTCCTTGCGCTGCTCGAATTCTTTGTTGAACTGCGCCACCAGCGCTTCCGTGCGTTGCGCGTCCATGTCCTCAAAGGACTTTTGCGTGTAGTGCGTCACGCCATAGGTCACCAGCGACACCGATGCCAGTATCGTCACCACGAAAATTGAAAACAGTTTTGTCTGAAAACTCATGCCAACTCCGCCCAATTCCTAATTCCCGTTGCTTCGCAAACTAATCCCGCCGGCTTTGACTACGCCGATACTTCAACGCCCAGCGCCCTGCGGCGCTCCTACCTCACGCTACTTCTAACCAGAAAAGCATATCCTCATCGCGACTGTCGCCAAAGCTAAACACGCGTCCCGCTTCCCATTGCAGCAACAGCAATACGCCCCCGCTCTCCTCAATGCGTCCGATACTCTCGAAACAAATCTAGCCGGTTGATCAGCCCGATCATCACCTGCGTGAACGCCAAATATTCGTCCAGGCTCTCGTCCGAAATATTCAGCAGCGTCTTCTTTCGCGCTTCTCGCAGCGTCTCCAAATCTTCCGGCTTCAGCGTCGCCACCGCGCTGGCCATGAACGCGGTATGGTTCGCGATTCCGTAGACCGGCTCGCCTTCCGCCACCGCTTTCGAAATCTGCTCCTGGGTCGCTTTCATGTCGCGCATCTGCCTATCAAACTCCGCGCCCTTTGTCGCCATCAGGTCGTCGAACTCCTTCCGCGTATGCGGAAGTTGCGAGATGGTCTTCAAAACCTGCTCACGCGTAAATTTTGGCTTGGCAGCCAACTCGGCGGCCGTCGGCGCCTGGTACTTCATCACCGCCTGAATATCGTTCAGGCGAAAATATTCTTCCACTTTCTCCAGACCGTCCCACTTGCTCAACGTTCGAAAACTCTCTTCGTTCAGTTGTTCGCCAAGCAAGTGAGCCGCGATTGATCGGATCACCGGCTCCGGCGCAGACAGTTCCTTCGTCAACGCTTTATCGGCCTGATCCACCGTCATGCTTCCATACAGAAACAATGCCGCCGTATCCGAGTCCAGATCCAGCGAGTGCTCCGGTATATGAATCACTGCATTCGGAAATCGCAGCAACCTCGCGGCCAGCCCCTGAATATCCACTCCGTTTTGCGACAGGGCCAGCGCCAAAGCAAGGTACGCCGCCGGATCCGTCTCCTGAAAATCCGTCTGCCCGATCGAATCTTTAATCAGGATCAGATTCTCCGGCGTCGGATCCAGCTGAAACAGCATCGATCCCGCGTCGAACTGAAAATTGTGATCCGTCTTTTCCTCGGACAGCATTCCCTTCAAGCAACTCGCGCCTTCCGGCCCCGCATTTTGCACATTCTTCCAGAACGCGTTCAACTCCTTACTCTTCGCTTCAATATCCGTTTCGCTCATTTGCGCTGGATGAAATCCATAGGTCTTGTTTTTTTCCGCGCGCAACGCGTCGCAGCTCAATTGTTGCCCAAAAACCGGCCATCCGCTCGCCGCTAAATACAAAATTCCTGCCATCCACGCTCGCTTCAATCTTTCCCTCTCAGAACCTCTCGAATCGTAACACTCTTACGATGCGCTTGCCCGCTCCCGCAGACGCTCGCGCAGCGTTCCGGCGATTTTTCGGCCCGTAAACGATGCAATTTTTCATCCCGTTCCCGCTCCTCTTTTGGCTCATTTTTTGAACTCCAAATATGCGAAAAATGCACGCCTGGTTATGGAGCAAAGGTCCTAGTACCTCTTTTGGATTCTCAGGATTGTCTCTGCCCCATAGTGGCAAAACTTTGCGAACTCCCATTTCTTATCTCCAACGCTTTGAGTGCCTTCCCTTTGGGGTACCGCGTGCCCCTTGTTCTCGCGTCGTTGATTTATTTACAGGAGGCAACTTTGCGTAAAGCTCTACTATTTTTGGCACCACTCGCTTTCTTCGTTTTCGCGTCCTCTGCTTTCGCGGATGGCGTCGATTACACGATCACCACTTCGGTTATGGGGACCCCTACCGCGTTTGCGTTTTCGGAGCCCAGCACCATCTCCTCGCTGGACACCACCACCGACGTGAACGTGGAAGGCTCACTTTTCCCCAGCTCCGAAGTTATTTTCTATTCACAAGCTCAAGCTGGTCTTTTGGACGTTATCTTTGACATTGGCACAGACTCCTACGATTTTGCCTTCTTTGGCCCACAGATCTATTCCGGGAACGGTCCGTTCACGTTGCTCACCGGAACTTTCCCGATCTCCAGTGGCCTCTTATATTTCGACGGTGCACCAGTCGCTGATCTTTCCGGCGGCTCGGTGACTGCCACTCCCACTGCCGCCCCGGAACCAGCCACGTTCGCTTTGCTGGGCTCTGGTCTCTTCGCTGTAGGCTTCTTTCGCCGCAAGCTTCGCTTGGCGTAAGTTTTCTGCACTAGCCGTCTGCGATTTCCTGCGAATTCCCCGCTTGCCGCGCGCCGTTCGCGCAGCAGGTGGGGAGTTTGCCTTTCTGGTT
Source organism: Candidatus Acidiferrum sp. (assembly GCA_049691535.1). GTDB lineage: Bacteria > Acidobacteriota > Terriglobia > Acidiferrales > UBA7541 > Acidiferrum. The sequence continues at coordinate 359 of JBAVNY010000113.1, read as the reverse complement.
TACTGGCGTTCTCTACCTCCTCGGCTGTTCCTGAAGAGGCACCGGGCAGCGTGGTCAGGGCCGCCCGGCAGGTCAGGGAGTAACGCTCTTCGTTGTTATTTGTTGGTGGAACTCTCATAGAGTTGGTCTAATCCCTGGTCGACTCGGTCACCATCTCCACTCGTTCAGGGATCCACACCACATCAGCGATCCCGGCTTCGCTCTTGAGCCACTCATAGCGTCGCACCGCGATTCGATATGTGGTTCCCCCATCCAGCGAGTGATAGGTGTAAGTAGCTTGTGTGTCGCTTTTTTCTTCGCTCTCCAGCGAAGAAGATGCCAGCGTTAATTCGTCTTCCATCTCTGGCGCGACTTCTCGC
>JBAVNY010000112.1:0-7633 GCA_049691535.1 Candidatus Acidiferrum sp. | reverse complement strand
GCGTTGAGCCGTCCAGTGGAATTCTGACTGACGATCCAGGCGATGGGACGCGGCGTAATGGTCGAAACCAGTAATTTGTAGCGTTCGCGCGGCGGCAGTTCTGCGAAATCGAAAAGCATGAAGCCTCCAAGAGTTACAAAACCAGTTTACGCGAGTGGTTGAAAATCGCCGTGTGCAGAAGGGCGGAGTGATTTTGGGCAACGAGGTTAGGCAAACTTTCAAGTAGGCGGTCCGAAGTTTACTCAGCCAGCCCGTCGACAGCGAGCGCCTGGAATCCGTCGGCGAGAAGGACTTTGCCCTTCACCCTGATTCCAGGAATACCAATTTGATCGAGAATATTTTCGGGCAGGCGCATGGCATTTTGTGAGGTGAGCACGACGTACAGCTTGCCGTCACTATCGGAGACGAACACCAGTGGACTGCCAGCCGCAACGCAGAGCTTGGCGCAAAACGCGTGATCATACGCGTGGGCATGCGTGGAGAGAAAACAATTCGCGTCGGTGAATTCTCCGCGCAGGCTCGCCGCATCGCCCGGAACGGATTGTCCGGCGAACAAGTCGATATTGCCGGAATTCGCCAGCCGCTGCGCTTCGGGAAGATTGGAAACCAGTTGCTGCACCTGCGCGAATGGCATTCCATTTAGTTCATGGCGGTCGCCATATTGAAAGGCACCGAGACAAAGCACGGCAATAACGCCAAGGCAAAATACAAACGCGAACTGTTTAGTGCGTTGGGCTCTTGCTGCCGGAATTGTCATTTTTCGGTTCGCTTGCGCTTTTCTGGTTGCCACCATGATCGCCAACGTACACCACGCGCCAGATGGAATTGGAGCCGTCGTCGGTGACCAGCAAAGAGCCGTCGGGCGCTACGGTGACGCCTACGGGCCGTCCCCAGACGTGGCCGTTATCGACGACGAAGCCGGTGACGAAGTCTTGGTAATCGCCGCTGGCACGGCCGGTCTGATGCAGCGGCACGCGAATGACTTCATAGCCGGTGCGAACCGAGCGGTTCCAGGAGCCGTGTTCGGAGGCAAAAATATCGCCGCGATATTCTGCGGGAAACTGCGAGCCCTCATAGAAAGTCATTTCGAGAGAGGCGTCGTGCGGCTGCAAGAGCACATCGGGAACGATGACTTTATCTTTCAGTTCGGGATGCTTGCCTTTGTGGCGAGGATCCTGATTGGCGCCCATGTACCACCACGGCCAGCCATAGAAGCCGCCATCTTGAACGTGAGTGATGTAATCGGGAACGAGATTATCGCCCAGGCCATCGCGCTCGTTGACGGAGCACCACAGCTCATTGGTTTTGGGATTGATGGCCAAGCCGGCGCCGGCGTTGCGGATTCCGTAGGCGTAGACGCGCATGCCGGAGCCGTCAGGATTGAACTCGAGAATGTCGGCGCGATTCTTTTCTCCGGGAGTGGTGTCGGGATCATCGACATTGGAAGCGGAACCGACCGCGACCAACATTTTCTTGCCGTCCGGAGTGAAGACTATGTCGCGGGTCCAGTGCCCTCCGCCGGTGGGAAGATCGGCGATGTGCTGCGAGGGACCTGTAGCGCCTAGGTCGCCGGAATGATACGGATAGCGGACCACGGAATCGGTGTTGCCGATGTAAACCCATTGCGGATTGTCGCCGGGAGGATAGAAGGCGATGCCGTAAGGACGTTTGAGACCGGTGGCGAAGACCGTGGTCTCGTTCGGCTTGCCATCGGCAGTGATGCCGCGAAAGATTTTAATTTTGCCGCTGTTGCTTTCGGCGAGGAAGAAATCGCCATTGGGAGCGGTGCGAATCTCACGGGGATTATCCAGGCCGGTGGCGTATTGCTGGACGGAAAATCCGGCAGGAGCTTTGGGCCAAGCATCAGCAGGACGCGCGACGAGTTTCGGGCCGTTGTTGGAGGTGTCGGTGGCGTACGGCGCGGGCAGACTTTCTGGAGTGATTTTGCGAACCGTGCCGGGCTCTTCATAGCGGAAATCGGTGTAGGGAGCCGCTGGCGGAGGAGCATTGGTTTTGGTTGGCGTAAATTTGGCGGACGGTGCGGCCGGGGCGGCTCCGGCGTTCGCGGAATTTTTGAGCGATTTTACGAAGGAAACGATCTGCCAGCGCTGTTCCTCGGGAAGGGTGCTCCACGGGGGCATGCCATTTTTCACCGAACCGGTGGTGATGAACCAGAAAACTTCTCCGTCGGGAACAGTTAGCGTGGGCCCGTCGACCAGCGAGGGTACGTTGCCAGTTCCCTGCCCCGTCGGGCCATGGCAGGAAGCGCAGTTGGTGGCGTAAGGCTTGGCACCTGCGGCGACGGCATCGGCCTGCCCGGCGAAGGGATTCTTCATTTGGGCGCTGGACGTAGGCGCGTTGTGGAAATGGGCATCTTGGGCGTGCAATAGTGAGCCGATACACGCGGCGGACAGGACGCAGGCAGCAGCGACGAGCAGATAAGGGCGGGCATGGAAACTGAGCTTCACGATGATTCCTCCGAGAGGACGTTGAGATTGGGCACTAAGTTAGCAGGCAAAGTTTAGATGAGAAAGGGGTGCCGGAGGTTCCAAGTCCAGTTGAGCCGAAACAGTCCAGAGTGAAGCGATGTACTACGATCGTCTCATTTGTTTCGTAACAGGTTGGCAGGCAGCATTTTACTCCGTGCATGGCGTCGCGCTGGCGAGCGCGAGGAACTCGCTCCCAAACAACAGCGTGTCCGCAAAGTAGTTGATCCCCTCAACCTTGACGGCGGTGCTCGGGTCGAACATCTGCGTGATCAGGATCGGCACATAGATGAACAAGACCAGCAGAACAATCCAGGTACCGAGATAAGTTGCCGTCATGCGCGTCTTCTTGGCCAGCAGGATGCTTACCCCGGCAACCAGGAGAATGGCGCCCGTCAGATATCCAATGAGTAGGCGCCCCGGAACCCACGCGGGCGTCAATTTTTCGAGTGGAACACCGGGGCACCCGGCTGGGTGCAAAAAATGCTCCACGCCAAAAAATATAGCCGCGATGGCAATCAACACGCTGCCCACGGTTACAAGCTTGCTTCCGCCTTGCCCGCGCATCGCGCTTCCCGCAAAGATCCAGCCTCCGCCCGCGAATGACAGTTCGCGGATAACAATCGTCCAGGCAATCCGGTCTGTGGGGTTGGCCAGAGCACGTGGGAAATGAATCATTGCCACAAAAAGAACCATCATGATCCCGAAGAGCAGTCCGGACCAGCGCACCTGAATTTTTGTGGCAATGCTCAAGGACGCGGCCAGCAACGCAAAGCCAACGAAATAGGCCCAAAACAAATGCCATGGGATGAACGAAGGCACGCCGTCCTTGATGAATTGTGCGCCGGAGAGATGCTCCGCGCCGAAGACCGCCAAGGGGATGGCGAAACACAAATTGCATAGGACTACGATCTGGTCCAAACCGCTGGCCCGCGCGATATCGGTTTTCGCGGCCCACAGCGCAACAAGGAAAAGCACGATGCCGGCGGCGCACATCGAAACCGCGGTGCGAGAGATCTCAAAAAACGTGACAAGAATGGTGGTGTGCATGTGGATGCCAAATGTAAGTTCGCGGGCTCGATGATAAGTAGTCAATCGGTGACTTTAAAACCAGCCAATGAAGACAGTTAATTTGCTCCTCGTCTTGTTGATGAGCTGTCTATGTCTCGGACCCAGCGCGACGCCGCAGGCACCCAAAGCGCTGTTGCTTTTCGGCGGTAAAGACCACAAAGACTTCCTTGGATGTTTGAATTGTATGAATACCAGTCAAGCCTCTGTGTGTAATGAGCTAGGAAAATATGGGTCGGCGCTCAACAGCGATAGTATTTGGAATGGTTTGGGAACGTATGGTTCATCATTGTCCGAGTACAGCCCATGGAATTCTTTTACCGACAAGGCTCCCATCATTGTTGACCGAGACGGCAAGTCATACGGATACTTTAGCGTAAACGCCTTTCATCACGACCGTACGCGGATTAAATGGCTGGTCGCAGTTCTTGACTTCTATGACGATAAAGGTGATTTGGACGAGACTAAGGAAAAGCTGTGTGCTGATTAGGTCTCGGCTCCAAAAGACTCCAATTGGGAGGAAGCGGAGGTGCAACGCCGTTGTCTTGGTTGGACTTGTTAAGTAGGGATGCAATTTCCATCCTCACCCCCTCTTGCACCCTACACTTTTCTCGATTTCAACACGAAGTGGTATCGTCTCTCTGAATGTCACAGATCCCAGCCCCTTGGTCGACTTGGTGGCAAGAAGACTTGCCCTGTTTTTTTAGTCAACAGCAGACAGCGCGGAATCGCGATTTCCTCACCGAGATCTTGGGGCAGAGTTGGCTACAAAAGGCTCTAGGGCCAACCAGTCAGCACCCACTTGTGATCGAATGGATGACCGCAGGTGCGAACAGCTTTCTCCAGCTGAATGCACTTGCTGAAGACATCCGTATTCTAGAATCTGTTCGCGGGCTGGATGCTGTTCTAGAAGACCTACGTCTGGGCGAACAAAGCCTCTCTACCTGGCATGTGCTGCGAGCTGCAGCAATGTTCTGCCGTGCGGGCGCTCGCGTTGATGAATTCTTCACGCAATCAAGCGTAAAAGTTCCCGATTTCTCGCTTAGCTATCATTCAGCCCAGGCGAATGTCGAAGCTAAACTTCTGACCACCTCAGAAATCGAGGAATCATTCCACGAGTACGCAAAGCCGATCCTTGACCGAATATTTGTTCAAATAATGAACGAGGAACGGCTCCATCCGCCAGTAAGTGTGATAATAAAAGACGCTCTAAACCTGCCGGTCGCCGACGAAGTGATTCGATCGGTTGAAATCCTTCTAAAACACGCCCCCGGCCAACTTCGCAATTGATCATTTAATATCTTTGTTGAAGCGCCTTTGGACGTACCCACCAGTTTATACAAGCGCTGTTACATTCTGTGCCGTAAGCGTCTGGTCTGAACCGTGTGGACGAAGGGTGAGTAATTAAGGATGCTGCCGGTTATGGGCACATCGCTAAGTGTCCACGAGGGATAAGTGGACAGTTCCGGCCAGATGATGGTTGAGGTTGCGAGCCAGGTAAAGAGGCAGAAGAGATCACTCGACGAGAAGCGACGAATCGTTGAAGAGACGTTAGAAGTCGGGGCTTCGGTAGCCCGCGTAGCGCGGCGGCATGATGTAAACGCGAATCAGGTTTTTTACTGGCGCAAGAAGTATCGCGAAGGACAGCTCGACAAGACTCAGCTCAGCAAACTGCTGCCTGTGACGGTATCAGATAACGCGTGCGCTAAATCGGTATCTTCGTCATCCGCGGCTGGGTCGCTGGAGATCAAGCTCAGCAAAGGGACGGTTCGTGTAGCCGGGGACGTGGACTTGGTGGTGTTGCGTACGGCCATCGAGTGTTTGCTGGGATGATCGGGCTGCCGGCAGGAACGCGTATCTGGATCGCCGCCGGAGTTACGGATCTACGTCGAGGATTTACTGGTTTGAGTGGGATGGTCCAGACGGCACTTCAGGAAAATCCATTCTCAGGTCAGGTCTTCGTTTTTCGCGGTCGTCGCGGTGACCTGATCAAAGTGCTGTGGTTCGATGGTGACGGGTTGTGTCTGTTCGCGAAAAGATTGGAGCGCGGGAGATTCATCTGGCCGCAGGCCACCAGTGGAACGGTAGCCCTCACGCCCGCACAACTATCCATGTTGCTCGAGGGCATCGACTGGAGACGTCCGGTACGCAGCTACGATCCGCAGATGGCGGTGTGAAAGAGAAGATTTTATTTTTATTTTGTTATTTTCTGACGCATTTTCATCATGCTGTAAAAAAAGTGCGGTATATTGGCGTGCAATGGATGCCACACCGCGCGATCTTGAGCAGCTGGATTCCAAAGCGCTGAAGTCCCTGATCCTGTCCCTGCAAGAACAAGTTTTCTCCCACCAAAAACAGCTCACCACCCAGCAAGAGGAAATCCTCGCGCAGCGCGAGCAGCTGGCTTCGCGCGACGCGGAGATCGAGCATTTAAAACTGCTGATTGCCAAGTTGCGGCGCATGCAGTTCGGACGCTCTTCGGAGAAGCTCGATCGTCAGATCGAACAACTTGAGCTGCGCCTGGAAGAGCTGCAAACCAGCCAAGCAGAAAAAACCGTGGCTCACATTGCTGCGCAACAATCCGACCCCAAGCAGGCCGTGCCAGCACCGGTGCGGCGGTCTTTGCCGAATCATCTGCCGCGCGAAACGCGTAAGTATATGCCACGGCAAAAGGAGTGTCCGGACTGTGGCGGAGCGTTGCAACCACTGGGTGAAGATGTATCCGAAATCCTGGAGTATGTGCAGGTGCACTTCAAGGTGATTCGGCAGGTTCGCCCGAAGCTGGCTTGTGCGTGTTGCGATCGCATCGTGCAAGCCGCGGCGCCGAGTCGCCCGATCGAGCGTGGCATGGCTGGTCCCGGACTACTGGCCCACGTGTTAGTTTCCAAGTATAGCGATCATTTACCGCTGTATCGTCAGTCGGAGATCTATGCCCGGGAAGGCGTGGAGCTGGATCGCTCGACACTGGCGGACTGGGTGGGAGGAACGAGCCGGTTACTCGCGCCACTGGTCGAAGCGCTGCGCCGTCACGTGATGGCCGGGGACAAGATTCATGGGGATGACACGCCGGTGCCGGTGCTCGAGCCGGGCCGCGGCAAAACCAAAACAGGGCGACTGTGGACGTATGTGCGGGACGATCGCCCGGCAGGCGATGCGACACCCCCGGCAGTGTGGTACTGCTACACGCCGGATCGCAAGGGAGAACATCCGCAAACGCACTTGCGCGACTTTAGCGGTACGCTGCAGGCGGATGCGTATGCGGGCTACGAGAAAGTTTACGAAAGCGGTCGCATCCAGGAAGCCGCCTGTTGGGCGCATGTCCGCAGGAAGTTCTACGACCTGCTGGTCGCCCACAAATCTCCGGTTGCCGCTGAGGCCGTAGAACGCATCGCCGAACTCTATGCTATCGAAAAGGGAATCCATGGTCGCGCACCAGAGGAGCGTCGTGAGATCCGCAACATGCGTAGCAGGCCGTTGTTGGAATCGCTGAAACAATGGTTCGAGGAGACCTTAGGGAAACTGTCGAGGAAGTCCGACACTGCGCTGGCTGTTCGCTATGCACTGGGACGATGGGACGCGCTGCTGCGCTACTGCGATGACGGCCGCATCGAGATTGATAATAATGCTGCAGAACGTTCCTTGCGTGCCGTGGTGTTGGGAAGAAAAAATTATTTATTCAATGGATCAGATGCTGGGGGCCAGCGCGCCGCGGCGATTTACAGCCTCATCAGCTCCGCCAAACTCAACGGTCTAAATCCCGAGGCTTATCTAAGGAACGTCCTGGAACGTATCGCCGACCATCCCATCAACCGCATCGAGGAGCTCTTGCCCTGGAACCTGGCCGCAGAACTTGCTTCAGACTCGCTCCACGCTGCGTAGTAAACCAAAAAAATCCAGACGGTCTACAGTCCACGCTTACTCTGTGCCCGCGGTCCAACAAGGAGGATCTGCGTGTCAGCACGCGGATTAGAGATGCCTCGCACCAACTGCTAGCCCAGGGTCTTTCCACAGTATCTGGCATCGCGTGTGTCGGAATGACCCAGCAGCAAGATCCCACAGCTGTAAGAGGACTCTTGCTG
>JBAVNY010000111.1:0-4069 GCA_049691535.1 Candidatus Acidiferrum sp. | reverse complement strand
ATTCTCTTCCGTGCAACGCATCCTTCATAGCCGGTATCAGATCCGTCTCCATCAACACCTTAACCACATACCCCAAACCGCCGGCCTCTTGGCACGTCGCCAGGATGTCCGCGTCCTCGTGCACCGTCAGAAACACCACCTTCGCTTTGTTGTGCGCCCGCCTCAGCTCTCGCGCCACTTCGATCCCGCTCATCCCCGGCATCGAGATGTCCAGCACTACCAGGTCCGGTTGCAGCGCCAGCGTCGCCTGCAGTGCCGTACGCCCGTCAGACACCATGCCTACAATTTCAAACGACTTCTCGACCAATTGTGCTACTGCGTTCAGGACCGGGAGAAGATCGTCCGCAAGTAGAACGCGCCCGCCAATCATCTAAGCTCACCTCGGGGGCAGCTTTCTTGTGAAGTACCATATGGAGACCAGTCGTACCTGAAGCCTGTGCTTCCGTCACGGCTCGAATCCCTGGGTTCAAGTAGAATTCTGCAACCAAGCTGCGCTTATTTCTTGGGCTTGCCTATTGGTAGAATTAACAATCCGGCGGGATATTTCCTGATGCGAAAGTTCTTAGACCTAAATCGAGATGATTCGATGTTTTATGGCGTACTGAACCAGGTCCGCGTTCGTCTTTAGTTGCAACAGCTCCATGGCCGAATACTTGTGCGCCGCCACGGTCCTCTTGGTAATCGTCAGGATCGTTGCTACTTCCTTCATCGACCGCCCTTCCGCCAGCAATTGAATCACTTCGCGCTGCCGCGCCGTCGGCTCCGCCGCATGCCCCCGGCTCTTCGGCTCCCGCAGCGCAATGTTGGCCTGCCCTTCCGCGGCGCTTGGCGTCACATAGCAATCGCCCTTCAGTACCTTGTCGATCGCATCTGTAAGTTCGAAAGCTGCCGCCTGCTTCAGCAGGAAAGCGCATGCTCCAGCGCGCAATGCCTCGCCCACCAGGTCGGGATCTTCGTTCATGGTCATCACTACAATTTTTACCTTGGGCATTCGCTGCTTCAACTGTCTCGACGCATCCAGCCCGTTCAACAGCGGCATGGCAATATCCAGCACTATCACGTCCGGCTTCAATTTTTCGGCGGCCTCCAGCAGCGCACGCCCGTCCGACACCGTTCCCACCACCTCGTATCGCGGCTCCAGCACTTTCTTCAGCGCATCAATCAACATCAGATGGTCGTCGGCTAGCAATACTCTCGTTTTTTTCATACTGAGCCTCCTGCGGTCTGTGTTCGGATCAGGGGGGTCGTCTGGTCAACCATTGTAAGCGGCACTTCCGCCATGATCTCCGTTCCCTGATCGATCGCCGACTTTACCGACAAGCGCCCTTTCACCAGTCGCAGCCGTTCGCGCATTCCCACCAACCCGATCCCCGCATTTCCCTGTGTCCCGTCCGGATTAAATCCTTTACCCGCGTCCGCCACTCTCAGCGTCAATCCGTTTCCATCCCCCGACAATCCCACCTCGGCATAAGAACTGCCGCTGTGCTTTAGCACATTACCCAATGCTTCCTGGGTGACCCGAAACAGGCACAGTGCCACATCCTTGGGAATCTTTCGCGGACACTCTGACTCACTGAAATACACTCGAATCTTGTACTTGTCACTAATTTCTTTGCACAATCCCTTTACCGCCGATACTAGCCCTACGTGCTCCAACTTGCTCGAGTGCAACTGATGCGACAGCGAATGAATATCCGTCGACATCTCCTTCACCCCACGCAGTAATTCCGTCACGTGCGTTCGATCCTCAATGTCCGAATCCGGCAAATTTTTCCAAAGCTGCCCCAACCCAATTCCCAACAACGCCATCCTCTGGCTGAAATCATCGTGCAACTCCCTCGCGATACGCGAGCGCTCTTCCTCCTGCGCTCCAATCAACCGTCCGCTCAGCACATGCAATGACTCTTCCGAATTCTTGCGCTCCGTCATGTCCACACACGAGCCCACATATCCGCAGAACGTCCCATCCGCCTCGAATCGCGGCGTCCCAAAACTCAATAACCACCGGTACTCTCCGTCGTTCCGCCGCAACCGGTATTCCATTTCAAAGTTGGTCCGTTCCTCGAACGCTTCGCTATATGTCCTCATGGTGCGTTCCTTATCTTCCCTATGCACCCCTTCGAGCCATCCGCTTTCCAATTCCTGTTCCATTGTCCGGCCCGTGAATGTCAGCCATCCTTGATTGCAAAACGTGCACTCTTTATCCACGCCAGACATCCAGATCAACACTGGCGCGCTGTCTGCCACTCGCCGGAAGCGTTCTTCACTCTCGCGGATCGCTTTCTCCGCCCTTCGCCGCTCCGTCACGTCTCGAACGATGACCGTAAACAATATTTTCCCCGAGATGTTGCTGTGTGAAATCGATGCTTCGATAGGGAACTCTTCGCCGTTCGCCTTCAGTGCCAACAATGTCCCCAGCGCACCCATCGCTCGACCGCTGCTCCCGTACGCTCCGAAGTTTCGAACGTGCGCGCTGTGCCTGTCTCGCGAGCCTTCTGGGATGAACCGTTCCACTCCGCTTCCTATTGCCTCCTGCGCCCGGCACCCAAACATCTTCTCCGCTGCGGGGTTAAACAACACTATTTTTTGCTCATCATTAATCGCGATGATCGCGTCCATCGCCGATTCCACAATCGCGCTTATCCGGTCGCGGCTCTCATCCAACTCCGCTTGCAGTTCCTTTCGCGCCGTGATGTCTACCGCCGTCCCCAGCATCCGAATTGGCTGGCCCTTGGCCGAATATCGAAATGCTCCCTTCGCCGCCACCCACCGTACCGTTCCATCCGGCCACACCACTCGGAACTCTACCGCGTACAATCCGCGACTCTTCCTGGCCTCCGTTTCCGCCTCTGCAACTTTCCCGCGATCATCCTCGTGCACGAAGCGACGGAAACCTTCCACACTTCCTACATACGACTCGGCATCCATTCCAAAGCTTGTTTTTAGATCCCCAAACCACGAGACCTTTCCACTCTTAACATCCCAATCCCATCCCGCCGCTTTTCCCGATTCCATCGCCAGATGCAGCCGCCCGTTAGCCATCCCCAGATGCGCGGCCACTTCGCGCTTCGCCAAATACTCTTCCAAGAATGCCGCACTCGCCAAACACACCATCGCCGCGATCGCCACCAGCACCCGAAATGTCCGCATCCCCGCCGGTCCATTGCTGCGCGACAACTCCCACACCACCGGTATCGCGATGATCACCACCACCAGCATCGCCCACGCCGACCCCTTTAAGCCTTCCTCGCTCCGCCCTCGACTCTCTCTTACTTCACTTCCTTCCGCCCGGCGTGCTCGCAATGGGACCCACACAAACCAGCACACCGCTGCCGTCAGCCCCACTCCATAAAGCTTGCCGCTAACGTACCCACCCGAATCGATCGCTAGATTCGCCACCGCCGAACTCAACGCGTACAGCGTCGACGCTCCTAACACATGCAAGTAGATCTTGTTCCAAACCCCAGAAACTCGCAGGCTCAAAACCCCAATTGCCAGAATCAGCGACCAATTTTCTAGCGGGTACAGAATGTCAAAACGTTGCGCGTAACTTGTCGCGTTGGGAAACAGCTGGTACGGATAAACCGCATACACATACAAAAAACTCCAGAACGTCACCAGCAACACCGCATTCAGCACGATTGGATACAACTTGCGTGGTGTTTGACTCCGATTTGGCAGCGTCACCACCGCCGCCATCAGCAACACGATATGCAAAAACAGCACGCCATCCGCTATCGAATTGTCTGGCACATCGGTCTTCAGGAAAAATTGGTAGTACAGAAAAATCCACTGATCCAGCGCCCACAGCCCGTATCCCATCGCCAGAAATACCCAGAATGGCCGATTCCCCAGCGTGTTCTGTGCTGCGTTCCGGATCGCCAGGCCGGTCGCCAGCGCCAGCAGCAGAAAATAGGGAATTCCGTTGTAATTCAGCACCGCGGAATCGGGGCCCACCGCCAGTGACGCCACCGTCCTCAGGATCACCAATCCAACCAGAATCGTTGGCCAAAGAGGGAGTTTCCCCCACGCCCCGGGCTTGACTAGAAATCGCGCTCTCATGCCACCG
>JBAVNY010000110.1:0-5298 GCA_049691535.1 Candidatus Acidiferrum sp. | reverse complement strand
GTGCGGCGGGAAATGGTGTGCGTCAATTGATGAACTTGTCGCGCCTGTGAATCGCGAAGGAAAACGTGGAAAAGTTTTTGCAGAAAACTGCCTGAAGAAAATTCTGACGCGCTGCGCGACCTAGCGAAAAGAAGAATGGAAATGCCGCGACATTCACCGCAAAGCTCGTCGCATTATTTGGCCTGCGACGCCAGCGCCGGCTGAACTTCTCTCTCAATTTTGCTGGAAAGTTCATCTTCGGCGACTTCCAGGTCGTAGGCTGCCTGCAGGTTCAGCCAAAACCGCGCTGTAGTGTTGAAGTATCGAGCCAGGCGTAATGCGGTGTCGAGAGTAATCCCACGACGCTCATGCACAATTTCTGGCTACCCGCGAGACGGGCACGCGAATATCCAAAGCCAGTTTGTTCATGCTTAGACCCAGCGGCACAAGGAAATCCTCGCGCAGGATCTCACCTGGATGAATCGAAGGAGGTGTTCTTCGGTTTTTCTTCATTGAGATCGCTCACTAAATCAAAAAAATGGAGCACGACGAATCGTGCTCCGTTGGAAATGCAACGAGTTGAGTGCGGTTCAGCCTTCTTTGTCGACGGTGACTTTGATTTCGGAAATTACGTCGCGGAAGACTTTGATGTTCACCGGGAACTCGCCAAGAGTCTTCAGCGGATCGGCGAGCTGTATCTGACGCTTATCGATTTCGAAACCCTGAGCCTTGAGACCGTCGGCTATATCGCCGCTGGTGACGGAACCAAACATCTGGTCGTTCTCGCCAGTCTTGCGATGGAACTTCAGCGAGACGCCACGAAGAAGTTCCGCCTGCTTTTGGGCAGCTTCGAGTTCCGTAGCAGTCTTTTTCGCCAGCGAGCCGCGAATGCGCTCGAGCGCCTTCATATTGCCGGCCGTGGCTTCGATGGCCAGCTTGTGCGGCAAAAGAAAATTGCGGGCGTAGCCGGTCTTGACGGTGACCACGTCACCGCGGTTGCCGAGCTTATCGACATCTTCTTGAAGAATGATCTGCATAACAATCTCCTATTTCTCTCTGCAAATTTTTGGCGCGAAGAAGGAGGGGTTCCCCCTTCGCGGACTCCGTTCAGAATGACGATCGAACGTCATTCAAACGCCACACTTAGGCCTTGGGGGCTTCAACGGCGCGAGGCGCCAGGGTTCCCGCGGCGCTGCCGGCAAACGGCAACAGAGCGATGTTGCGAGCACGCTTGATGGCGACGCCCAGCCAGCGCTGATGGCGCGAGCATACGCCGGTCATGCGGCGAGGCAGAATCTTGCCGCGCTCCTGAACGAATTGGGAAAGAATGTCGGCGCGCTTGTAGTCGATGAAGTCCATCTTCTCGACACAGAACTTGCAGACTTTCTTTTTGCGGAAATATTGACGCTTGCCGCGACGAGGTCCGCCGGGACCGCCGCCGGGACCACCGGGGCCGCCACCTTCACGACGTCCGCCGCCACCACCCATACCACCTTCGCGACGACCACCACCGCCACCGGGGGCACCTTCACGACGTCCACCACCGCCACCATGACCACCACCGTGACCTTCGCCACTGGGGCGAGGTGCGGACGGAGGCGCCGATGGAGCCGCGGACGCTGGCGCTGCCGGAGCCGCAGGGGCTGCTGGCGCGTGAGCTTGCGAATCTTTTTGTTCCTCTGCCATAACTTCCTACCTTTCGAATTCGCTCCGGGCCTATGCGACGGAGCGTGACAACTCAGACTGAAATCCGCGAAGCGGGCGCGAGTCGCGCAAGCACGCGGGAAATTCTGCGAAATGCCGGTCAGCTAGCTGCGGCTGTCTGTTCCGCGGGCGGCGTGGTGGCGCGACGCGGACGACGAGCAGCGCGCTGTTCACGCTTGTGCGTGAGCTTCTTCTGACGCTTGAGATCTTCGTCGAGCCGTACGGTCTGATACTTGATGACCGTGTCCAACACACCGAGACGGCGTTCGAGTTCGTGAACCAGGTCAGGGCTGGCAGTGCGAATCTGCATGTAGGTGTACATGCCTTCGCGATGCTTCATGACCTTGTAGGCCAGCTTGCGCGTGCCCCAGTTTTCGGTCTTCTCGATCTTGGCGTTCTTCTCGGCACAAGCGTGCTCGATGGTGGTGAGGACTTTCTTAATGTCCTCTTCCGGCGTGGCCGGACGCGCGATAAAAATTAAGTCGTACAAACGCTCTTCCATGATGACCTCTTTTCTTCCTGTTCCGAGCCCAAAGCCCGGGAAATTCCGTTACTTCTCTTCCGGCGGCGGTGGCAGACGCCGGTTGTACTTATTCATCGCGGCGGCAATGCTCTGACTCAAAATTATCTCCACCGCATCGCCTGCTGTAGCCACCATCTCTGCCGCCACTTCCAATTCCGCCTTTTTCATCGGCCGCAGGACGTAGGCCGCAAGATCGGCGACCGGATGATCTGGACCACAACCCAACCGCAGCCTGACGAATTCCTGCGTGCCGACGGCGCTGGTTACTGACTTCGCGCCATTGTGCGTTCCCGGACTGCCGCGCTCACCGATACGAATCATGCCCCAGGGAAGATCACGCTCGTCGAACAGCACCAGCAGATCTTCGGGCCCGAGTTCGTAGCGCTCGAGCAAATCGCGAACCGACATGCCGCTGAGATTCATGTACGTCTGCGGCTTGGCGAGAATCACATCTTCCCCCGCCACTTTTCCCAGCCCAACCAGCGCTTTACCTTCCGGACGGTCCACGCGAATAGACGAACGGTTCGCCAGTTCGTCGACCGCCAGAAAACCAAGGTTATGCGGCGACCACTGATATTCCGGGCCAGGATTGCCAAGGCCAACAATGAGCCGCATGACGTGTTTGCGAGGCTGGTGAAAAAGAATTACTTCTTCTTTTCCGTCTTCTCGGGCTTTTCGCCAGCTTCGGCGCCTTCCTCGCCTTCCGTTTCCTTCTTGCCCTTCTTGATGACTTCGGGCTCGGCCGGAGTTGTCGGGCCAGCCACCACTTCGGCGGGCTTCTCTTCCTCGACTCGTAGCGCGACCACGTGAGCAATGACGGTGATCGGGTCGGTGAGCAGCTTCAGCTTGGCCTTGTCCAGAGGCAAATCGCCGGCGCGCAAGCTCTGGTTAAGAGCCAGACCGCTCACGTCGACCTTGAATTCCGTCGGGATGTCCGAAGGTAAGCATTCGACTTCCACTTCGCGCGTGACCAGTTCGAACACGCCGCCCTGGACCTTCACGCCGGAAGGCTCGCCGAAGGTATGCACCGGAACCTTGACCTTCATGCGAACGTCCATGGCCACGCGAATGAGATCAACGTGAAGCAGACGGCCACTGACCGGATCAACCTGCCAATCCTTGACGATGACCGGTTCGTGCTGTCCGCCGAGGTCCACCTGGAACAAGGTGTTGTGACCAGTGTCCGAACGCAGAATCGCGGTGACCTGCTTGGTGTTTACGGCAAGCGAAATCGCTTTGCCCTTGCCGCCGTACAGCGTGGCCGGCACTTTCCCAGCGACGCGCATGCGGCGCGCCTCGTTTTTGCCCCGAGTTTCGCGGGGCGCCCCTTCAACAATGATCTGAGCCATAGCTTCTTTCCTTCCGTGTCTCTTCCGGCGCGTTTTGCGCTGGATAAACTTAAATAAACAACTCGCTGATCGATGTTTCTTCGTGAATGGAACGAATGCCGCGAGCGAGCAGAGGCGCGACACTCAAAATTTTTACCTTCGGCACTTTCAAGGCAGCTTCGGAAAGTGGCACAGAATCCGTGGCTACCACTTCGGTGATGCGCGAATGTTCGATGCGCTCCAAAGCAGGGCCGGAAAAAATGGCGTGCGTGCAGGCGGCAAAAACTTGCGTTGCACCCTCGCGCATCAGGGCGTCGGCGGTTTTGACCAGCGTGCCGGCGGTATCGATGATATCGTCGACGATAAGGGTGCTGCGGCCGCGAACATCACCGATGAGGTTCATCACTTCGGTTACGTCGAGATCGACGCGGCGCTTGTCGACGATAGCCAGTGGCGCGTCGAGCTTTTTAGCGAAGGCACGGGCTCGTTCCACACCGCCAGCGTCTGGCGATACTACGGTCAGGTTGGGCAACTTCATATGGCGGAAATAATCCACCAGCACTGGTGAACCGTAAAGGTGATCAACAGGCACGTCGAAATAGCCCTGAATCTGCGGCGCATGTAGATCCAGCGTGAGCGCGCGGCTGGCGCCAGCGGTTTCCAGCAAGTCGGCCACTAACTTGGCTGAGATCGGGACGCGCGGCTTATCTTTGCGATCCTGACGCGCGTAGCAGTAATACGGCAGCACGGCGGTGATTCGCCAGGCGGAAGCGCGTTTGAAAGCATCGATCATCAGCAAAAGTTCGAGCAGATTGTTGTCCACCGGATAGCTGCACGGCTGAACCACGAAAACATCGGCACCGCGGACATTTTCCAGAATCTGAAAATAAATTTCACCGTCGCTGAAGCGGCCGAGCAGAGCTTTCCCTAAAGGCACATCCAAATGATGGCAAATGGCCGAAGCCAAAGCTGGATGCGACGTTCCGGTAAATATTTTGAAACGCTCGTCGTTCACACGCGCTCGCTTGCGTCACCGCTCGGCGATGACTACTGTGAATCTGCGAAAAAAGAGGAATCAGACGAAAAGACGCCGTGGTTCAGACGATGAGCGCGTTTCCAGTTAAGCGCGCGTACCTGTGACGCGAGAGTGTCTCGCAAACAAAGGCCTGATCGTGCGGAAATCCAACAGCGGCTCGACGCGCCTTCGCTGGGCTCGGGAATATTCCAAACACCGCCGAACCGCTACCAGCCAGCAAGGCCTCTGACGCCCCTCTCTGAAGCAACGCCCGCTTTATGTCAGCAAGACGGGGATGACGCTGGAAGACCGCCTGTTCGAAGTCATTCGAGAGGCATTCTCCCAGCGTGCTCCAGCACAGAGCACAGAACTCATACAGTTTATGGGCCTTGTCGGAATTTGTCAACGAAGCCAGATCGGGCGCCTGCAGCCAGCAGTAGGCATCGGGCGTGGGAACGCGGATATCGCTGGGTGAAATGATTAACACGGAGCGCTTCGGGATTTCGGGCAGTGGGTAGATTTCCTCGCCCTTGCCGATGCCCAGGGCGCGTCCACCGAAAAGGAAGAAGGGTACATCGGCGCCCAGGGATGCGGCGATTTCGATTAGACGTGGCTTGGAGATTTTTTTCCGGGTGAGCTGCAGATAGCCAAGAAGCGCGGCGGCGGCATCGCTGGAGCCTCCGCCAAGGCCACGGCCTGCGGGAATTTTCTTCTTCAGGGTGAGCTCGACGCCGGAACTTAGTTTGAAT
>JBAVNY010000109.1:0-2346 GCA_049691535.1 Candidatus Acidiferrum sp. | reverse complement strand
CTGTTTCGCCGAAGCGCGCAAACTGCGACGCCGCGTTCAAAACGATCACGCCACCGACGCACAATAGCGCCACCAGCACGATACGCAGCGAGCCAACGCCGATGATGTCCATCTGCTCAATTAAATCGGCAAAGTAGCGTGAGCTGGTAAAAATGTTCCGGATCGATTGAGCGGCGAGAATGGAATAGTCCTGAACAGTGAACGTCCAGGATTTCACGGCGTTCCCGATTACTGCGGGAACAGAAGTTGAGTTCACAGTTGATCTCCCGTCACGAGGATTGCACGACCGCGTATGCAGGGTAGCTTATAACGCCGGGAGCCGTGGACCTAGAGCTTCGACTCTGTAGAGTGCGAACTTCTGTGACTATCCTAGGCCATCCGGGACCTCACATAGTCGCCAAAAATAAAAGAGCGGCCTCGGGAGGCCGCTCGTCAGCGAACTTAATTGTTCCGCCGGATTAGCGATCAGTGATGGTCTTCGTGAGCGTGCCGCCAGTTCCAGTAATCGCGCTGATCCTTCGCGTTCAGTTCGTTGAAGGGCCGATAATCGCGATGCTTATCTGTCAGGTATTCGTGATAGCGGCGATCTTCGTCATTGTCCCAATTGTGATAATCGTTGTGACCCTTGTCGTAGATCCGCTTGTTATCTTTGTCGTCGTGGTGAGCATCATCCTGATGCTCATTATTTTGTGGGGTGGCGGCAACGCGAATCGCGGCGGGTACGACAAGTGCGGCCGTCAGAACGAACGAACTAATTAGATAGCGAGAACCACTCTTCATAGAGACATCCTCCTGGCGTGGAAATCACTTAATGAATTCTGCCCGGAACTAATTATGGCGCGCTTGCTACGGCAGAAGTGCGAACTACACCAAAACACTGAGGCAAATCAATAGTTCCCCAGCACGGTTTCAAGTAGCGAATGAAGGATTCACAGCATTTCCCGTACGGAACGCAGCGCTCGCTTCGGCCTATGCTTTTCGGCGCCTCTCAATTCCAGTGATGCGAGTTCCACCAGATTTTCTGAATATCAAACTTCGTGCCACGGCAAAGATAAATCGGCCTGTTCTCTTCATTCATGCCGAAGCGGTTGTAATGCTCATAGGTCTGAAACGAATCACAATTGTCACGCACGTCTTCCAGGCTCCATTGAATGACGATCAGATTCTTGTACACCTGCGGCGGCGGTCCCCAATACCAGTGGTTCTGGTGTCGCGACCACGCCCGTGGCAATCCCAGCGCCGGCCCAAACTCATTCACCGCTCCCGCCTCTCCATAATTGCCAGCCCAAATCCCGGTGTTTGCGCGTTCCTCGGGAGTCAGCGAATTGTAAATGCCCGCGACATCGCTAACTAACTCTGGCCAGCCAAACTGATCCGCGACGGGCTGCGGTAATAACGATTCGTGATGCACCTCTGCCTTCGCCGGCTTGAACCCGATCCCGTTTTGATAAGCCAGTAAACGATCCGGCGGCAACATCCACGTAGCCAGCGGCAGCGCCGGAATTGCAAACAAAACGATGACCGCCACCACCGCCACCCGCGTCCATGCCGCGCGATTTGCCAGCCAGTTCGCGATCGCGACGGCTCCAGCCGCAAACAGCAGCGGATAAATCGGGAACACGTAATAATTCTTCGCGTGCGCCACTTCCATCAACACGAAAAACACCACAAACGTCACGCCCAGCAAGCGCCAGCGGCGATCGCGCAACAGCCACACCAGTCCTGCAATCCACATTGGGAACAGAATCGGGTGCATATCGATAATCTGTTCTTTGATAAACGTCAGCGGCGGCAGCACCACATTCTTTCCTTCGCGCTTCACGTTGGCTAGATCTTCGATGGTCGGGAAATGATGCTGAATTTGCCAGACAAGATTAGGCAAGAAAATCACCACCGCAATCGCGCCGGCGATCCAGATCCATTTACCTGCGAACACCCGCCGTTGCTGCGTCAAAAGCAGTGCCACGGCAACTGCGAATCCAAAGGAAAGCGTGGAATGTTTGTTCTCCAGCCCAAAGCCCGCCAGCACGCCAAACCACAGCCACCACCGCGAATCCCCGGTGCGCAAAATTCGCGCAATCACCCAAATGCATCCCATCCAGAACAGCGGCTCGAACGCGTTCATGGTCAGCAGGCTATCCATGATCAATACCGACGGGCACACTAAAATCGCCAGTCCGGCCAGCAGTTGCGCATACTTTCCCCCGCCAAGTTCCCGCGCAATCAGAATCGTCAGCGCCACCAATGCCGTGCCTGCCAACGCCGGGAGCACCCGCAACGCCGCCAAAGATCCGCCCAGTAACATCGCAATTTTCGCGTACACCGCGATCAGCGGCGCCGCATCCA
>JBAVNY010000108.1:0-2206 GCA_049691535.1 Candidatus Acidiferrum sp. | reverse complement strand
ACAAATATGCGAGTCAGTATGGCAAGCAGATCGATGGAATTACACGAAGAGCGCAAACATGGCTTGCTGCTTACTCTTGGCCGGGGAACGTCCGTGAACTCGAAAACGTAATCAGTTTGGCGATCATGATGACCGAAGGAAATCTAATTGATCTGGATGACCTGCCGAAATCGATCCGGACTGCCGATCAGGAGTCTGTTTCCCAGGACGACCGATTGCTAACCTTCGAAGAATTGCAATTCCGCCATCTCCAGCGTGTTTTGGAACATGTGAAGGGGGACAAGACGAGAGCAGCCGAAATTTTGGGAATCAGTCGCAGCACTCTTTACAATTTCTTGTCACGATTGAACCCTGAACGACACTAGATTCGGAATCAACATAGCACCGCCATGTTTAACTTATCTCCTTTGTGGCGTGCGTTACGTTATAAACTTGTTTATTGTCTTGTTAGAGAGTTATGATTCATTCACGAGCTATTCATGGATCTCTAACATTCAATAGCCTTCTTCAAAACAGGTCCGTTTCCTAAGCTTTCCAACTGCTTTGGGGACAGTCGAGATGAAAGTAGATCGACCGGCAGGCCCAACCACTCGCACCTCGGCGAAAGCCGAAAATTTACTATCACTTCAGGTGGCTGCACTCGAAGCCGCCGCCAATCCCATCCTCATCAGCCGAGCGAACGGCATAATTGTCTGGGTCAACAAAGCATTCGAGCAGCTTTCAGGTTATTCCAGAAGTGAGGCTATTGGCCAAAGCACCAGACTCCTAAAATCGGGCGTACATTCTGCATCGTTTTACAAGAATCTGTGGGAGACCATTCTCTCTGGCCAAAAGTGGCAAGGGGAATTATCGAATCGGCGCAAGAATGGCACTCTTTACCAGGAGCAGATGACCATTACCCCGGTCAAGAACGCAGCCGGTCAAATCACACACTTCATTGCCATCAAGCTCGATGTTACCGAACGGAAACGCAGCGATGAGCGAATCCGGCTGTTAGCACAGGCCGTCGAGAACAGCTCCGAATTGATCGCCATTACCAATTCCAAGGGACGCATCCTGTTTGTCAATAAGGCTCTGCTTCGGGCGACCGGCTATTCAGAAGTTGAGCTCCGGGGAAAGCATTTCGAATCCACGCTGGTGTCGCCTAATAATCCACCCCATTTTAGCGAAGATGTTCTTACCCGGACCCATGCTGGCACTGGATGGCGAGGGGAATGCCTTAGCCTCCGCAGAGACGGAACCGACTTCCCGACATTTTTGACTACTGGCCGGATCGACGACGACAAGGGCCAACTCATTGGCCTATACGGAATCTCGCACGACATAACCGAGCGCAAGCAGATGGAAGAGGAACTGCGGAAGAGCGAAGCATACTATCGCACCATCCTCGGGTCCGCTTTAGACAGTATCACCGTGGCGGACCCGCACGGCCGTTTCGAATACGTCAACCAGGCAGCCTGCCGGCTCTTCGGATACACCAGTTCAGAACTTCTGGCCATGAATATCTCGGACATCCTCGATGTCGAGGAACTCCCACGCTTGAAACAACTCTCGGAACACCTGGTCCCCGGTGAAGTCTCCTATCAAGAATGGCGTTCCCGTCGAAAGAACGGCGCTGTATTTCCTGCTGAAGTCGGCGTGAGCCTTATGCCCAACGGTCGCGTGCTGGGGATCGGGCACGATATCAGCGACCGCAAGCGGGTGGAGCTGGAGTTGCGGGCTAGCAAGGAACGGCTCGATCTCGCTGTTGAAGTTGCGGATATCGGCGAGTGGGATCTCGATCTAGTGAGCCACACAGCCAGCCGCTCCCCGCGCCACGATCAAATTTTTGGTTACGATTCTCTGCTGCCCGAGTGGACCTATGAGATATTCCTCAGCCATGTTCTCCCGCAAGACCGCGCCCAGGTCGACGAGAAATTCAAGGCCTCCCGAATCAGTGGGTTTTGGAATTTCGAAACGCGAATTCGACGAGTCGATGGAAAGGTGCGCTGGATTTGGGCTCGAGGGCGCCGCTGGATGGACGAGCAGGGCCAAGCTACCCGAATGATAGGCACGGTTATTGACATTACCGAGCGCAAGGAGGCGGAAGAGGCACAGCGCCAAGTTGTAGAACGGTTGCGGTTGGCCCAACTTGCGGCGGGCATGGGCATCTTTGACATCGATTTGGAGTCAAGCAATGCCAGCTGGTCTGCTCAAATGCTTGAGA
>JBAVNY010000107.1:0-2536 GCA_049691535.1 Candidatus Acidiferrum sp. | reverse complement strand
CACCCAAATCATCGCCCATCCCACCGGACGCCTGCTTCTCCGCCGCGAGGGTTTCGACTACGACATGGAAAAAATCCTGGCCGCCTGCTCCAAGCATGGCGTCGCCATGGAGTGCAATTCCTATCCCGATCGCCTCGACCTCAAGGATGTCTACCTCCGCATGTGCAAAGATCGCGGCGTCAAAGTCGTTATCTCCACCGACTCCCACAGCACCTCCCATCTCAGCTTCATTCGTTACGGCGTAACCATGGCCCGTCGCGGCTGGCTCGAGAAAAAAGACGTCCTCAACACTCTCCCAGTAGCCGACTTCCTAAAAGCCCTCCGCCCCAAGCCCAACCAAACCCAAAAATTCTCAGCCAAAGGCCAATAGCTCTGACGTGAACTCCTACTCCGCTCCACGGCCCTCGAACGCTGTCATCTCGACCGGAGCGTCGGTGCCTTTCAACCGACGCGTAGCGGAGAGATCGTGGCACAACCTAAACCAACCGCACTCGCTCCGTCCAAAACCCCGTCATCCTGAGCGGAGTGACCCGGGCTTTTTCTTCCGCGCCGCCTTCTGGCGCGCCCGGGGAACGCAGTCGAATGGATCCCTCTTCGATCTCATCTAGCCGAGGCCCCACAAGCCCGTCATCTCTCCGCTCCCTCTGCGGCCCCTCCGCGACCTCTGTGGTACTCTTTTGCCTTCAACACTAAACGGAACTTTTTTACTCAACCATACGTTCCTTATTGCAGAACGCCATGAGCAGCCACGCGGAGGCCCAATGAACACCCGGCATCGCAACCCCCTAATCACTCAAGCCCTGACCGCGCTGCCCCTCGCCGCAGCCCTTCTCTTAGTCTCCGCACCACTCTCACTCGCCGAAGAAGTCACCAAAACCTTCCCCGTCAACGGCCACTCCAAAGTCCGTGTTCTGACCGACGACGGCGCCGTCCGCGTCTCCACCGGCGATATCAAACAAATCGAAATCCGCGTGGTCTACTCCGGCTATAAACTCGATCGCGATCTCCGCGTCTCCACCACGCAGAATGGCGACCAGGTCGAAGTCGTCGCCAAGACTTCCAGCGGCAGCATTTTCAATTGGGGCGTGCGCCACGCTAACCTGCGCGTCGAAGTCCACATGCCCAAAGACACCGATCTTGAAGTCACCTCCGGCGATGGCTCTGTCGAAGCCGATGCTCTCAATGGAAATGTCGATATTAAAACCGGCGATGGCAGCATCACCGTTGTCGGCGGCAAAGGCACCGTGCACATGAAGTCTGGCGATGGTCACATCGACGGCAAGGATCTCGATGGCAACGTCGACGCGTCCGCCGGCGATGGCAGCATCAATATCGAAGGCCGCTTCGACGTCTTGAATGTTCATACCGGCGACGGCAGTATCACCGTCCGCGCGCGCCCCGGCTCCCGCGTTGCCTCGTCGTGGAATTTCCACGCCGGCGACGGCAGCATTGACGTCGATCTTCCCGGCGATCTCCAGGCCAACATCGATGCCAGCACCCACGATGGTCACATCAGTCTCGGTATCCCAGTCACCGTCGAAGGCACCTTCAGCTCTTCCCGCATCACCGGCCGCATGAACGGCGGCGGCCAAACCATAGTAGTCCGCACCGGCGACGGCTCCATCCACCTAAGCAAAACCTAGCAATCTGCCCTTCCCCACGTTTGCCTACGTCGCGTTGGCTAGAACTGTCATCTCGACCGTAGAGCCAGCGTAGTTTGCTGGTTCGCAGCGGAGAGATCGTAGCACCACCTCAACAGGCCGCACACTCGCTCCGACCAGCACCCCCGTCAATCCTGAGCGGAGTGACCCGGCCTTTTTTTCCGCGCCGCCTTCTGTCGCGGCCGGGGAACGCAGTCGAATGGATCCCTCTTCGATTTCTGCGACGACCTCAAGCCTGAGCCCGCCCTGCATAAAACCTGAATCCCAGGTGCATTCCTTTGCACACAACCGCCTAAATCATCCTCTACCCACCACATCCCGCCCCGCTAATCCGCTGAAAACAACCCATACCCAAATGGAACCTCACCTGCATCTATTGAATCAGTCCGGAGGGACCAGAATGGTAGTAATCATCCTAACCGCCGCCGTACTAGGACTCTTCGTTATCTCCCTGCTCAGCTCCTTCTTAACCACAAATCGCCGCCGCTCCTGATCCAATCCCTCATCAATCCGATCAAGCCTTCCCCAAGCAACCCACCGTCATTACGAGCATAGCCTTCGGAGCGAGGATCTCTGTGCCATTGCGCGGTTCGTTAGCGATGTATCCCTCTTCGTATTCGGCGCCTATCGTCATCCCGACCGAAGCGTCGGCGTCTCTCAGCCGACGCGCAGCGGAGGGATCGTGGCACAATCTCAACGGCGTCTTAACTCAATCGTTCCCCGCCGCTGCCGCCCCCCAACTTCGCATTCACAGCATCCATCGTCCGCAGCGAATAAATCAACGCCGCCCCCGTATTCATCGCCATCGCCACTCCCAGCGCTTCGGCGATCTCCTCCTTCGTCGCCCCGGCCTTCACCGCCGCATCGCTATGCAC
>JBAVNY010000106.1:0-4891 GCA_049691535.1 Candidatus Acidiferrum sp. | reverse complement strand
CTCGACTACCTGTTTCACATCCAAACTGTCATTCCGGCGCGGATTTTATCGACTCGGGTGGGCCACTGACGTCTCTCAGGACAAGGGAAAGAGCGCCACGCAAAACCCCGTCACGAGTATAGCACCGAACAGTGCAGCGGCTGTCGCGCTCCCCGTCAACCTGCGTACCAATTGTGCACCTACGTACGTGAATGCAAAACAAAACCCGAAATACGGCACCAGCAGCACCAACAAAATTTCGCCGCTCTTAAAGAACAACACTCCCGCTGCCAACGCCAGCCAGCATATCGTCACCAGCACCAACGCTTGCGCGATCCGATGCCGCGACAATGTTGCCGGCCCCACCAACACTTCTAGCGCGTACAAAAATACCAAGGCTGCCACGAAAAACATTGGGAACCGCAGCCATCGCCCCAGCGTCATCCACGCTCCCGTCATCGTTAGTTCCAGCCATCCCGTGATCAACAAGTGCAGCACAATCCCCGCAACCGCTGCGCCCAGCAGGAATTTTCCTTTCACCGGCAATTGTTCTCGCGCAATCCCCCAATGCAGCGCCAGCAGCGCCACTCCCACAATCAGAAAAAAGCTCGCCAGGTATCCCCCTTCGAACAAATGGATAAGCCGCAGCGGTTCCCAATATTTCAGCATCCCCACAGCGGCCAGCGATACCACCGCGCACTCCACCACCATCCTCAACGCCGAAGGCAAATGCGCAGGCCGCGCTTCCACGGCCGATTCCTTTCCCAACATTTCCCTCAGGAACGGACCCGCCAGCAACAGAATTCCCAGCAATCCTGCCACGCCACCAATCACATTCGCTCGCGATGGCAACCTCCAATCCTCAACAGGCAGTCGCAGCGCCTGTGCTGCCCACTTCTGTGCTTCTCGCACCACCGCGCGTGAAAACAGCACACTCACGTGTGAATTCCACTTCATTGCTTCGTAGCGCACCGTGGGACCCGCATTCGCGGTCGCCAGCGTCGCCGCATTTGCCGTCAACCATCTCGGCTCCAACGTCCCCACCATCACCAGCGTATACGGCACGAGCTTAGGATGCGCCTGGAACAGCAAATTTTCCGGCGACACGCCATTCGCCGCCACCATCGGTGCTGGTGATATCGCCACCACTCCCGCCGGTCGAAATTTCTCTGCCACCTGAATCGCTATCGCCCCGCCCATCGAATGGCCGGCCAAAATTGTATGCTCCGGATAAATCATCCCGCGCGCTGCCAATCCGCGCACCAGTGACTCAGAACATGCTTCCGCCTGTGCTGGCGTAAACGGCCCCGGCGATCGTCCGTGTCCCGGCAGGTCCGGCGTGTACACCCGCATCCCCATCTCTGCGAATGTTCGCGCCACATAGTTCATCACCGTCTTGTTTGCCGCGATTCCGTGAAATAGCACCACCGCATCGTGTTCCGCTGCAGGTGCCAGGTCTGCTCGCTCCGTGGACAACACTTCCATCCGGCACGATCCCGCATCCACGATGTATCGCTTCTCCGTATATCGCCGCGATGCGTGCAACGTCAGCAGCACCCCAAGCGCTAGCAGCAAAATTCCCAGCCACGCCCGCTTCGCCTTATTCATCCGCGCGCACTTTCCTCACTCGACTCGCACTCTTTGGGCAAACCAAACTCAACACCTCCAGATGCCTCTCCGTGTCCTCTGTGGTCCGACCTCTGCGTCCTCTGTGTTAGTCTTTCCTCTTAAATGACCTCGTCCGTTCTCACCCTCGACGAAGCAATTCTCCGTTTCTCCAAGCAGAAACGCAACGGCCAGCGCCTGGTCTTCACCAACGGCTGCTTCGATCTTCTTCATCCCGGTCACATTCAAAGTCTCGAAGCCGCCCGCGACCTCGGCGATCTGCTCATCGTCGGCATCAATAGCGACTCCAGCGTGTGCAGCCTCAAAGGTCCTTCGCGCCCGGTCCTCCCCGAACAAGAGCGTGCAGAAATCCTCGCCAGTCTAGAATGCGTCGATGCCGTCCTGATTTTCCCAGAACTCACCCCGCTAAACGTCATCGCCCGGCTCCTACCGGAGGTTCTTGTCAAAGGTGGCGACTGGCCCGGCGATCAAATGGTCGGCAGGGAAGAAGTCGAAGCCGTCGGAGGCAAGGTGGTCCGCATTGATATCGTTCCCGGCTACTCCACCACCGCCATCCTCGAAAAGATCCGTTCCCTCAACCCATCCAGCCACGTAACCCCAGCAAAATAGACACGAAAACATTATCAGCCCTTTGCGCAACGCCCTTGCTGCTCCTTCTGGCAGCCTCTCCCGAACTCGCTATAGTCAAATCAGGAGCCTCTTCCCATGCGTTCGATGCCCATAATCCCTTGGCGTGCTATGCGTGTCTTCGATCGCCGCGCCTTGTTCCCAGCTCTCAGCGCTGTACTGTTAATCCTCGCTTTGCTGGCGATTTCAGGCTGCGCAGGTGGCTTCCAAGGCTCCAAACCCGTCGCTCCCTCCATCACCCAGCCGGCAAGCGTCACCGTAATGCTCGGCCAAACTGCCACCTTCACGATATCCGCTACTGGCTCTGGCCCGATGGCTTGCCAGTGGTACAAAAACGGCGTCCTCATCACCGGCGCAACCTCCTGCTCCTATACCACTCCCTCCACCTCGACCACCGATTCCGGCGCCATCTACACCGTCACCGTGTCGAATCCCGCCGGCTCCGTAACCAGTGGCCCTGCCGCCTTAACCATCCAGGTTCCACCTCCCCTCGCAAAAAGCCTTGTCCCCAGCTCCATCTCGCCTCCCTACAACTCCTCCGTCACGCTGCTTCCCACCTTCTCAGGTGGTACCGCCGTCATCGGCTCCGCTGGCGTGGGAAGTTCCGATATCACAACCTCGGCCGTAAGCGGCACGTCCTATCCAACACCTTTACTGACGTCGACGAAGACCTACACGTTAACCGTCACCGATCCAAAGGGGAATGTCGTCACCACCACCTGCGTCGTCACTCCCACGCCCGTCACCATCACTCCTATTTCCCCTGCGAACCAAACCGTTGCTCCCGGCCAAATCACTTTTGCCGCCACCGCCACGGGCGGCGCAACCAACGGTCTCACGTGGAGCGCAAGCGCTGGCTCGTTCGCCGGCAACGTCTGGACTTCTCCCGCCTCGGTCGGCACTTACACCATCACCGCCACGAGCGTCGACGAGCCTTCCGTCTCCGTCTCCACCACCATCACCATCAGCGCTCCCGTAATCATGACCCAGCCTTCCAGCCAGCACGTTTGCACCGGAAGCGTCCTCACACTCTCCGTCACCGCCGCATACGCTACCAGCTATCAGTGGAACTTGAACGGTGCACCAATTCCGGGCGCCACAAATTCCACCTACACCGTCGCCTCCGCTTCTTCCGCAAACGTCGGCAACTACTCCGTCACCGTCACCAATGGCATCTCCAGCGTCACTTCCGCGGTCGCCACCATAGCCGTTGGGTCGTCCATCGTTTCCAATCCCACCAGCCTTTCGCTTCATCCCACGCAGGTCGCTTTTTTCTCCGTGGCCGCGCAAGGCATTGGCTCGCTCGCCTACCAGTGGTATCAAATTCCATCCGGCGGCAGCACCGGGGTAGCTCTTTCAGGCGCCACAGCGAGTTCCTACACCACTCCGCCTGTTGATGCCACCTACAACGGCGCTCAGTATTACGCCACCGTCACCGATTCCTGCGGCCCGCTCACCAGCACTGACGCTGCTGTCACCGTCACTAACGGCAACGTTCCGCCTGCCATCATCACGCAACCCATCGGCGAAACTGTCACAGCTGGCGGCACCACGTTATTCAGCGTCGTTGCTTCTGGCACACCCACTCTCACCTATCAGTGGTACCGCATTCCCGCCGGACAAAAATCCGGCACCGCCATCGCCGGGGCTACCTCTTCTACCTACAACGTTCCGGCCACAGCGACCACCACCGCGAATGATCAAGATTCTTATTACGTCATCGTCTCCAATAATTATGGCCAGGCTGTCTCCGACCCCGCGCCGCTCGCCGTTGGCAATGGCATCCTTCTGCAAATCACCGGACAACCCGTCACCCAATACGTTGACGTCGGCGCTTCCGCCACCTATCAAGTCACCGCGGTCTCTTCGCTCCCACTCACCTATCAGTGGTACGAAGCTCCTCCGGGCAGTTCTACATTCACCGCGATTCCCGGCGCCACCAGTTCCACATACACACTGGATTCCGCTGCACTCACTGAGAACGGCTCCGTTTTTTACGCCGTCGTCAGCAACGGCGCTACCTCCTCCGTCACCAGCAATTCCGCGGGCCTCTTCGTCGGCCCGCTCTCTGGCGTTCCCAATCTCTGTAATTCCACTTGGATTCCACTTGGGAATGCATTGGCGCAACCCGGATGCGCCGTCCAATTATCCGCTGCAAAAAATAATCAGCATGGCGAGATCGTTTGGCCAGGGCTTATTTCCACGGGCGACATTCAAATCAGCTTTACCGTCACTCTCAGCAATCCCAGCGCTCTTCCTGCTGATGGTTTCGCCGTCGTTCTCGGCGACCCGTCTCTCGGTGCCACTCCCACAAGTCTCGGCGCCGCAGGCATGGGTCTTGGCGCCGAAGGAATTCCCGGCACGCTCTTCGCACTCGATACTTATCACAACGCGGGTGATCCTCCGGTCCCTTACGTCGCCGTCGGCCGTGGTGAAACCGCTTTATTTGGCAAGCCGTGGTACAACGTGAATACCACGATCCCACCCGTCGTCTCCGCCAGCATGCCCATTACCCACAGTTACACTTTTTCTCTCGTGCAGGGACAAATGACCGTAACCATGGACGGCATTCAGGTGCTTTCCGCTGCCGTTACCCCTCCACCCGTCGCGTATCTCTACATCACCGCGTCCACTGGTGGATCTTACGAAGACACCGTCA
>JBAVNY010000105.1:0-13901 GCA_049691535.1 Candidatus Acidiferrum sp. | reverse complement strand
CTGCATGCTTTTGCGCCGCACCATTAGTTCACAACGATGTCGAAGGAAGCCTCGGTTACGTTGGATACCTGACCAGCGTTAATGTGCGGTTCCTTGAATCGCTGTGGCGCGAGAAATTACTTCCTGTAGCCGCGTGCCTTGGTCTGGGTGCCGACGGCGAACTCTACAACATCAATGCCGATCACATGGCCGCTGCCTGCGCCGAATTCATCGAAGCAGATCATCTTGTTTATCTGACCGACGTGGCCGGTGTGCTGCATGGCGAAAAAGTTCTTTCCGCTATTTCCTGCGAACAAATCGATACCCTGGTGCAATCCCACGTAGTCTCCGGCGGCATGGTCCTGAAACTGGAAGCGGCCAAGCGCGCCCTTCAAGGCGGCGTCACGGAAGTACTGATCGTCGGCGGAAATTCCGCGGCAGCCGCTCTCGCCCCACAACGTTTTGCTCCGGCCCGCGAAACGTCAACCAACTACAGCAGTCCTGGCACCCGCGTCCTTCGCGCATTTTCCGGCCCTGATCACGCTGCCATGGCCGCTATCTAATGATTTCCGTTATGGAGAAAGAATCATGACCGCATCCGCATCGCTCGCTTCACCGGTATGTATCACCAAGGACCTGCTCACCGGAGCCGAATGGACTCCCGCCGACGCCCGCGATCTGCTGCAGCGCACCGCTGACATCAAGGCGCGTCCATCCCGATACGCCTCCGTGCTGCGCAACAAACATATTGCGCTGATTTTCGAGAAGCCGTCGCTGCGCACCCGTGTCACCTTCGAAGTCGGCATCCAGAGCATGGGTGGCTTCGTAGTTTTCCTGGACCACACCCAGGCGCGCCTCGGTGAGCGCGAATCCATCGCTGATGTGGCGCACAACCTGGAGCGTTGGGTGCAAGGCATCGTCGCCCGCGTCTACGAGCAGCGCGTGCTGGAAGAGTTGGCCCACAACGCCGACATTCCGGTGATCAACGCGCTCTCCGACAAATTTCACCCCTGCCAGGCGCTGGCGGATTTCTTCACGCTTGAAGAAAAGTTCGGTTCGTTGAAAGGTTTCAAGCTCGCGTATGTCGGCGATGGTAACAACGTCTGCAACTCGCTGATTTTCCTGGCGGCGCGTCTTGGCGTGCATATGCGCATAGCCACACCCACGGATTACGCTCCTGCAAGCGATGTTCTGGAAGATGCCAAGCGTGTCGCCAAAGAAACTCGCGCGCGCATTGATCTCTTCACCTCTGCCAGCGAAGCGGTCAGCGGCGCCCAGGCCATTTACACCGACTCGTGGACCAGTATGGGCTTTGAGGCTGAAGAAAAAATGCGCCGAGCCATCTTCAAGCCTTACCAGGTCAATCGCAAATTAATGGAACAAGCTCCGGCCAACGCTCTCTTTATGCACTGCTTGCCAGCGCATCGCGGTGCCGAAGTAACCGACGAAATTCTCGACGGCGCTTCGTCGATCGTCCTCGATCAATCCGAGAATCGTATGTATGTGCAGAAGGCCATTCTGCACACGCTCTATACTTGATATTTTGCTTTACAGATTAGGAGAGAAAAACCAGTGACTCAGATTCAGAACGCCCAGAAACCCAAGAAAGTCGTACTTGCCTATTCCGGTGGACTCGACACATCCATCATCATCCCCTGGCTTCGTGAAACCTACGGCTGCGAAGTGATCGCCATGATTGGCGACGTTGGACAGCACGAAGATTTAGAAGCCGCCCGCAAAAAAGCTCTCGCAACTGGAGCTTCGTCCGCGGTCGTCGAGGATCTTCGCGAAGAATTTATCCGAGACTATATTTGGCCGACGCTTCGCGCAGGAGCCGTTTACGAACACACCTACCTGTTGGGCACCTCGATGGCGCGGCCGGTCATTGCCAAGCGCCAAGCGGAACTCGCGTTGAAACTCGGCGCCGATGGCCTGTCTCACGGCTGTACTGGAAAAGGCAACGACCAGGTACGCTTCGAATTGGCTTACAAGGCCATCGCTCCGCACGTGCAAATCATCGCTCCCTGGCGCGAGTGGGACATTGATTCCCGAGAAGACGCGCTCGCCTACGCGGCTAAGCACAACATTCCTGTGGAACAGAGCCGCGCCAACATCTACAGCCGCGATCGCAACATTTGGCACCTGAGCCACGAGGGCGCGGAACTGGAAGATCCAGCCAATGCTCCCAACGAAGCCATGTGGCAGTGGATTGCTTCGCCAGAAAAAGCTCCAGACAAAGCCGAAGAAGTTGAAATTGGTTTCGAGTCGGGCATTCCGGTTTCGGTGAATGGCAAGAAGCTTGGTCCCATCGAGCTGCTAAACACGCTTAACGATATTGCCGCGAGACACGGCATCGGCCGGACCGATCTCGTCGAGAATCGCCTGGTAGGCATGAAGTCGCGTGGGGCTTACGAGACTCCCGGCGGCACCTTGCTGGTCACCGCGCATCGCGAACTCGAACGTCTAACCCTGGATCGCGACACAGCGCATTTCGAAGAAGCCCTTTCCGTGCGTTACGCTGAGATGGTGTACTACGGTTTGTGGTTTGCTCCACTTCGCTACGCGCTCGATGGCTTTTTCGCCGTGGCACAGCAAAACGTCACCGGCTCCGTCGGCCTGAAGCTTTGGAAAGGCACGCTCAACGTCACCAAGCGCCTGTCGCCTTACTCTTTGTATCGCGCCGACCTCGCCAGCTTCACCATGGGCCGTTACAATCCCAAAGACGCCGAAGGCTTCATCAATCTGTTCGCACTGCCGGTTACCGTGCGACCGAAAGCCAAAGCAGAAGGCAACTAAAACAGCCTTTTTGAAGTAACCATGTAGCCGTAACTCTTGGGGAGGTTGTTGCTCCTCTCGAGTCACCGGAGCTACATATCTGCAGATACAACGCGAGAATTTGTCATAGCGAAAGATGGAAATGACGGAACGCAAAGACGATCGCTTGTGGGGTGGTCGCTTCGACCGCGCGCCGAACGAAGAGTTCGACGCGTTTCAGCGTTCCTTTTCGTTCGATCGCCGTCTGCTTCCCTATGAGATTGCTGTCGATCGAGCGTGGGCCAAAGCGCTGCAAGCCGTTGGCATCTTCAATCAAGATGAAGTCCGGCTCACTGTCGCAGCCCTAGACAAAATCGAGAAGCGCACCGAACAAGACGTGGCGTGGCTCGATGCCTCGGGTGCCGAAGACGTTCACCACTTTGTCGAAAAGGCGCTCGTCGAAGAACTCGGCCCGCTCGGATGGAAGCTCCACACTGGGCGTAGCCGCAACGAGCTAGTGGCCACGGATTTCCGCCTTTTCGTAAAGGCAGCCGCTAGCGAAGTTCGCGGCCGCGTGCTTGCCCTCGTGCATGCTTTTCTTGCACAAGCCAAGGCGCACTTAACTGTTCCCATGGCGGGCATGACCCACATGCAGCATGCCCAGCCCATCCTGCTTTCTCATTACCTGCTGGCGCACGCGGAAGCATTTACTCGCGACATCACCCGCCTCGACAGTGCTACTTCTTCTGCCGATGCTTGCCCAATGGGATCTGGCGCGCTCGCCGGCTGTTCCTTTGCTATCGATCGCAACGCCATCGCGCTTGAACTTGGATTTTCCCGAATCACCGCAAACAGCCTGGACGCTGTAAGCGACCGCGACTTCGCTCTCGATTATCTTTTTGCACTCGCGGGTATCGCTACGCACATTTCGCGCCTTGCGGAAGATTTCGTCCTCTTTTCTTCTCAGGAATTCTCCTACGTCGTTCCTCCCGACGAGTTCTCCACCGGCAGCAGCCTGATGCCGCAGAAGAAAAATCCTGACTCGTGGGAATTGCTGCGCGGCAAAACCGGGCGCGTCACCAGCGCGCTGTTCAGCCTGTTCACCACGCTGAAAGGATTGCCAACCAGCTACCAACGCGACCTGCAGGAAGACAAGGAAGTGTTGTTCGGCGCCCACGATCAAATCGCCAGCATCCTGCACGTGGCCTCCGGTGCGCTCGCTGCCACAAAATTCCGCGCCGACCGTCTGCGCTGCGCGGCCTCCAATCCTGCACTGTTCGCCACCGATGCCGCCGATTATCTGGTGCATCGCGGCGTTCCCTTCCGCCAGGCGCACGATCTTATTGGCCAAGTTCTGCGGGAAGCGGAAAGACAGGGAAAGCCCTGGACGCAACTTCCACTCGGCGACGTGCAGAAGATTTCGCCGTTGTTTGAGTCCGACTTTCTGCACAGTCCTTCGGTCGAAAACGCCATTGCCTCCAAATCCGTTCCCGGAGGCACAGCCGCAAACTCGGTGCGAAATGCAATCGAGCAATTGGAATCAAAACTAAACTCCTTGGAGAAACGTTCATGAACGCCTCATCCGCAATTCTTATCCACGATTCGGAATCTTTTGCAGCGGAAGGACGGAGGTCTCTTCCGTGACCGTCGCGCTCGTGCCGCAGATCCTCATCCCATGAAGCACCCTCTCTCTGAAGCCGCGCTTCCTCGTGGATTCCGTTTCTCAGCCACCGCCTGTGGCTTGAAGAAAACGGGTGCGCTCGACCTCGCGCTGCTCTCGAGCGATGTTCTTGCCTCCGCCGCGGCCGTCTTTACCCAGAATCTCGTTGTCGCTGCGCCCGTGGTCGTTTCCAAGGCCAACCTGCGCGCTTCTAAAGGCCGCATGCGCGCGGTGATCATCAATGCCGGCAACGCGAATTGCGCAACGGGTAAGGAAGGTTACGCCGCCTCGGTGCGCACCGCGCAAGAAATGGCTCGCCGCCTGAATTGCAAACCGGCCGAGGTCGCCGTGTGCTCGACGGGTGTGATTGGCGTGCCGCTGCCGGTAGAAAAAATTATTCGCGCACTGCCCGGCATCGCAAAAAATCGCCGTCCTTCGTCGCGTTCGTTCACTGAACTTTCGCTGGCCATCTGCACCACCGACACACGGCCCAAGACCGCCGCGGCCTCATACAAGATGGCAGGCAAGCGCGTTCACTTTGTCGGCTGCGCAAAAGGTGCGGGCATGATCCATCCAAACATGGCGACCACGCTGGCGTTCGTTGCTACGGACGCTAATATTGCGCCTGCGCTCTTGCAGAAAACTTTGCGCGATGTCACCGGCAGGACTTTCAATGCCATCAGCATCGATGGCGATACGTCGACCAACGACACCCTTCTGGTTCTCGCCAATGGCGCCGCAGGAGCGCCTCCCATCAAGGTAGGAACAAGCGCACATCGCGCCTTCGCCAAAGCTTTAGAGGAAGTTTGCCATTCGTTGGCGCTGCAAATCGTTGCCGACGGCGAAGGTGCGCAGCGCGTGATCGAGATCGAAGTGCGCGGCGCAAAAACGGAAAAAGAGGCCCGCCAGATCGGTCAGACGATTGCCACTTCGCCCTTGGTCAAAACCGCTTTCGCGGGTGGCGATCCAAACTGGGGTCGCATCTTTGCGGCGGCTGGGCGATCCGGCGTTAAATTTGATCCCGATCGCGTAGACATTCACATGGCGGGCATTCCCGTGTTGCGGCGCGGCCAACCTCTCGATTTCAACGAACGCGCCGCCAGCAATCGCCTGCTCGAGAAACACGTTCTGCTAGTAGTTGATCTGCACGCAGGACGCGCCATTGCCCGCTATTGGACCTGCGACTTCACTGCCGAATACGTCCGCATCAACGCGTCGTATCGTACTTAGCGATTACGACAAAGCGTCAACGCACCACGCCTACAATTCCCATTTCCAATCGGCGAACTGCTCGCGCAGCGCCATTTTCTTGAACTTGCCCACACTCGTGCGCGGAATCGCCTCGACAAATACAAACGCGTCCGGCAGTTGCCATTTCGCGAACGATCCAGCTAGAAATTCCCGCAGTTCGCGATCGGTTGCGTGAGCTCCATCTTTCAAAACCACCGCGGCCACAGGACGCTCGATCCACTTTGGGTGCGGCACTCCCACCACGCAGGCTTCCTTCACCGCCGGGTGTCCCATCAATGTATTCTCCAAATCAACGGAGCTGATCCACTCGCCTCCCGACTTCACCATATCTTTGGCGCGGTCCACCAACTTGATGCAGCCTTCTTCATCGATCGTGGCGATATCGCCAGTGCGAAACCACCCATCCGTAGTCCAACGATGCGCCTGGTCTTCCGCTTCAAAATAACTTCCCGCCACCCAAGGTCCGCGGACTTCCAGTTCGCCAGAAGTTACTCCATCCCAAGCAGCTTGTTTGTCTTCGCGCATGACCCGCGCTTCCACAAAGGGAGCGGGCCAACCCTGTTTTGCGCGCACCTCGTATTGCTTTTCTTCAGGCCAATCCAACATATGAGGTTTCAGACCACCCGCCGACCCAATTGGCGTAGTTTCGGTCATGCCCCACAAGTGCTTGATGTGAATTCCAAACCGATCCAGCCGCTTGATCATGTCCAGCGGAGGTGCCGAACCTCCACAAACGGCCAGAATAGGGCCATCGAATTTCCAGCGCGCCGGCTCTTTTTCCAGCGCACAAAGAATGCCCGCCCAAATCGTGGGGACCCCACAGGCCTTATTCACCCGCTGGGTTGAGAGAAGCTCCAACAAACTCTCCGGATCCATATACGGTCCCGGAAGCACTTGCCTGGCGCCCAGCATCGTTGCCGAAAACGGAATGCCCCATGCGTTGGCGTGGAACATGGGTACGATCGGAAAAATCGTATCTTTGTTGCTCAAGCCAAATGCTTCCTCCAAACCGCTGGCAAACGAATGCAACACCAGTGCCCGGTGCGAGTACACGACACCTTTGGAGTTGCCAGTCGTGCCCGAAGTGAAACACATCGCCGCGCCCCTGATTTTCATCGATTATCGGATAGGAAAAGTCGTCGCCAGCCTCGTCTAGAAGTTCTTCGTAATTCAGATAGCCTTCCGGCACGCTGGCAAATCCGTAGGGCACAACGATTACGCGTTCGAACGGCACATCGGCCGCAAACTTGTCATACAGCGGGAGCAAAATGTCGTCGACAATCAGAAACCGATCGCGGGCGTGATTGGCGATCGCGGCAATCTCATGCGCGTGCAAACGCAAATTCAACGTGTGCAGAATTCCTCCTGCACACGGCACGCCCAAAAAAGTCTCCAGGTGCGAAGAGTGGTTCCACATCAAGGAAGCAACGCGGTCGCCGGAGTTCAGTCCCAATTTTGTAAGCGCGCTGGCCAGCCGCCGGGCTCGCTGGTACACCTGCCCATAACACGTCCGCGAAATTGTATGGTCCGGCTTGCGCGAAAGAATATCTACCTGCGGGAAAAGCTTGCCGGCACGCTCCAGTAAAACCGGCAATACCAGGGGGAAATCCATCATCGTGCCGCGCATTTTAACCTCGGTGGGAGACGCCTGTTGCCGCATCCTACCACCGTTTTGCGGACGCACGAGACTAGCTTTATCCGGTACCAGCCCTACCGTTCTACTAGGTATTTGTGGTTGCAAAAATAGGCAATTTTCGAGACCATGCACGGGACCACTGAACCGGTCCGCCCGCCCGCGTGGCACTCCCTCGGTTTGCCCCCTCCAGGCGGTTTCGACTCTTCAGTGCGCTCCGCAATCGTGGCTAGGTTCCGGACAGAAGGAGTTCGCAGGTGAAGAAGCTTTACGTCGGCAATCTCCCGTTTAACGCTTCGGAAGAGCAGTTGCAGGAATGGTTCTCGCAAGTGGGAGTAAGTCCCTCGGCAATCAGTCTGATTCGTGATCGTTTCACCGGCCAGTCTCGCGGTTTCGCCTTCATCGAAATTTCCAACGATGAAGATGCTGACCGCGCAGTGACCAGCCTGAACGGTCAGAATTTCGGTGGCCGGAACCTGGTAGTCAACGAAGCCCGTCCCCAGACCGAACGTTCAGGTGGCGGGGGTGGTCGTGGCGGAGGTGGTGGCGGCTACGGCGGCGGCCGTGGCGGCGATCGCGGTGGTCGTGGCGGTGGCGGCGGTGGACGCGGAAGTGATCGCGGCGACCGGGGCGATCGCGGCAACCGCTGGTAAGTTCGGCTCTCCTCCTTTCTGGTTCTTTAGCTCGGGCAGAGATCTGCTCTGCCCGTAGTTCGTTTCGGCCCTGCCCGCATTTTTCTTCTGCTTCAAATCCAAATCTCCTCAGCAATCACTCAGTTCTCTGTTGCTAAGACGTTCGTCCGTTCGTCACACCTAACACCTGCGTGCGGATTCGTCCGAGCGTCCTTCCACCCTTTTGCGGATCAAGAGATTCGCGGATCATTTGCGTAGGACCCGAGTCAGCGCCAGTCGACAAATCTTCAGCACGTCCTGCAGGTTTGCAGCAAGCCCCCGCCGCGAAAATTCACAGCCGCGAAAAACTTTTTCTAGCGAACACAAATCGTTCTGTGTAACTATCCGCGCGAGTCACACGGGACCTGTTGCCGGCAATCAGAGCTCAGCGACAACCCTCAGAACCTCCGCACGCTCTAATGTATTTTCGGCGCGCAACAATGCGTAGGGTTATGGGTTTGAAACATTGGCTTCAGAATTCCGTTTCCCCTGTTGCTCCGGAAGTATATGAAAGGTATGGACTGATTCGATGGTTAATGCGCAGCGTGAGGAAACCGGGCAAACACCCGCAGCGAACCTTACCATCAGGGTCAGCATCCAACGCAGCAGGCAGGGTCGAACTTGACGATGAACACTTGGCACAAACGCGACTGGAAACAGTTTTACGAACTGGCTCGTCGCCCTTGGCAACGCCACCGTCCGCCGCGCCCCGTGTATCCTTCCGGCATGAATCGTGTGCAACCTGCCGCGGGGTTCAGCTTGTCAGAACTCGATGATGCCGGCGTTGACCTGGATCTCGCCGAGCAACTGGGACTACCTGTAGATGCCGGCCGAATCGGTGCCTACGGTCCCAACGTCACCACGTTGCGCGACTTCGTGCGCTCCTCCCGCCAACCCGTGTAGACTCTCGCTACACAATCTGTGCTTTTGTAACCTTTAATCTTTTCCCGCATACGTCTTAGGTTCATCCGCCCAACCTTATTTGTAAGCGCGCGAAGTTCCACGTAAAATGGATGTTTCAGACCAAGCCAATGGCCTCACCCTTCAACATCATTCCCAACGGCGCTCTGCCGCCAGTTCCTTCACCGGATGTGCACCCTCGCCCGGACTGGCTGCGCGTCAAGTATTTTGGCGGTCCACGCTATCAGGACCTGAAGCGCACCATGCGGGCTTTGGACCTGCACACCGTGTGCGAATCGGCGCGTTGCCCGAACATGGGTGAATGCTGGGAACATGGCACCGCGACCTTCATGATCTTGGGGGACATCTGCACCCGCGCCTGTGGCTTCTGCGCGGTTTCCTCCGGCAAGCCAGTTGGCCCTCCTGATGAAGAGGAACCACTCCGCGTTGCCGAAGCGGTGGAGCGTATGGGCTTGCGCTATGCGGTGGTCACCAGCGTGAATCGCGACGATCAGCCCGACGGTGGCTCGCGCATTTTCGCGCGCACCATCCAAGAAATTCGCAACCGCGTTCCCGGCTGCAAAGTGGAAGTGCTGATCCCTGATTTCCGCGGCGATTGGAATGCTCTGCACACGGTGCTAGCCGTCAAGCCAGACATCCTGAATCACAATACAGAAACCGTCCCGCGCCTGTACCGCCAGGTACGCAAAGGCGCCCTTTACGAGCGCTCCCTGGAATTGCTCCGTCGGGCCAAGCAAACGCACGCCGACGTGCCCACGAAAACGGGATTGATGCTCGGCTTAGGTGAGGATAACGAGGAAGTGCTCGCTACCATGCAAGACCTGGCCGCTCAAGGCACCGACATTCTAACCATCGGCCAGTATCTCCAGCCAACACGCGAACACTTGCCGGTGATTCGCTTTGTGCATCCTGACGAATTTGCCGAGTACAAACATCTCGGCGAGCAAATGGGATTCAAGCACGTGGAATCCGGTCCCTTGGTGCGCTCTTCCTATCACGCCTTCGACCAGGCTGAATCCGCGACCCGCTAAGCTGATTTCTTATCTACTCCCTACTTCGAAGTCACCATCGACCAGTCGGTGAACGGTACCGCTCGCCCTCCGCGAACGACCGTCGGAATCACGTGATCAAATCCCTTGTGATCTTTCGAAGAGTAATCCAGCTTGAGCTCCGGCCCAAGGCCCAGATCCATTTCATGTATCGACTCGATTCCATGAATCAAACCCTCGCGCGTCAAATCCTTCCCAGCCTTCTTTAGTCCTTCCACCATGACCATGGCGTCCACGAATCCCTCCAGGCTCACAAAATTGGGGCGTGCATTCGGCTTGTACTTCAGCATGCTGCGGCGATACAGCGCCACCGTCTTCAAATCCGTCAAGTAGTAAGGTGGCACCACCTGGGTAATGACCATACCCTCCGCATCAGCGCCAGCGTCCGCGATCAACTCATCCGTCCCCACGAACGACACGGTGACGAACAGCGGCTTCCACCCTTTCGCATGGGCCGCTTTCACAATCGGGGCCACGGTGTTCGATGGACCAACAACCACAACCGCATCGGGATTCGCTGCCCGCACTTTGTCGATAGCGGCCTCCGTTTGATTGGTTTGCCGCACATAGGAAGCCGTGGCGACTGGCTCCGCCCCGTTGTCTTTGAGAGCCGCGGTCACACCCGATAAAACGGCGGCGCCGAAGGTATCGTCAGGATAAATCACCGCAATCTTTCGAAAATGCAATGTCTTCCACATCCCATCCACTTGTTCGCGAGTCTCGTCGCCATACGATGCACGGACATTGATCACCCAGCGCCGCAGCGGCGTGTACAGCGTTTGTGCTCCGGTAAACAACCCGATCAGCGGAATTTGGCTGGAATCAGCCAGCGGGACGTACTTCAGCGCCGTCGGCGTCCCCACAAAAAAACCCATCGCAAATACTTTTTGCGCCACTAACTTGTCCCAACATGCCTGCGTCTTGCCTGGATCGTAACTGTCGTCGAACGAAACCAGCCGCAATTTCCGGCCGTTCACGCCTCCTTCTTCGTTTACCGCCTGAAAGTAAGCCTCCGCACCATTGACCGTTTCCCGTCCCAGAAAACTCGACGGCCCTTCCAGCGCGGCACATGACCCGATCAGGATTTCTTTGTCTGTCACGCCCGGCGCGGTTTGCGCGCGCGTGACAGAACTGAAGGAAAGTAGCACCAGCAATGCGAATGGAAGGGGTGAGCATTTCAATCGAGCGACGTGCGTCATGAGCTGCTCCAATTTTCTAAGATCCGTCTCTGGGAATGGCCGTGTAACTACTGTACGGCAGAGTAAATCTACGCAACCATCCCATATAGCCGGATGTTGCGAAACTGCTAGGATTTACTTAGTTAAGTTCCCCGTGGAACACTTGCCACTGCGAACTCCGGACAGACTTCCAGACACACCCCTGCGCCATTTCTGGCGCAGCTTCGGGGTTTACTTCAGGCGGGAACTTGCTACTGCTTTACGCGAGATGGGTTACTTCGCGGCTGCGGCGGCCTTCTTGATGGCCTTCGCGGCTGCGGAAGCCTTGCGGCGACGCTTGGTCTTGGGCGGCGTTGCGGGAGCTTCGCCAATAAGTTCGGCAGTGAAAATGCTAGTTACGAACAGTTTCGGTCCATGGTCATCAAAATCGACAGCGGTACGTTCCTGGTCCGAGGCTGTCACGATACCCAAGCCGTACAGATCGTGCTTGATGGTTTGTCCTTCCTGCATTGCTTGCACAACTTCCTCCTTAACCGCGCTCCTGATGTCATTCATTTCCGCTAAGAACGAGAGGTCCTCGATCTCCTGAAGACCTCTCCAATACCAGGCTAGAGGCTTGTGACGTTCTCCGCCTGAAGGCCTTTCGGGCCCTTCTTTACTTCAAATTCCACAGCTTGACCCTCATTCAGCGATTTGTACCCGTCCATCATAATTGCCGAGAAGTGTACGAATACATCTTCCCCGGTCTGACGCTGGATGAACCCGTAACCCTTCGAAGCGTTGAACCACTTCACTGTTCCTTGTTCCTTCACTGCTGAACCTCGAAATTGAATTGCTTTGCCCCTCTTGATTGCTCACTGCCCCGGTCTCCCGGCTGCTATGACCTGCCTCCGGCCCGAAAAAAAGGCCGCGAACTTCTTCTCGCAGCCCCCTGAACGAGTCGAAAGGTAATACAAGAGCAACAAACGCTGTACCTAACACTATCACATAAAAGGGGTTATTGTCTATTGGCGTTTGGAGTCGCAGTGGTCGAACGTGGGCGTAAGATACTGAAAAACGGATATTTGCGTGTCTTTTTGAGGTACCGGCCGGGTGTGCGGTTAGGTAGTTTCTTCCAAGGATTCGGGCTGAATACTCAAGTCGCCGTGACCGGCGCTCTTCTTTTCCCAGTACTTCTTCACCCAGGCTTCCCAGCTTTTCCCGGCGGCGGTGTCTCGACCGGAAAAGGCCAGTGCTGCGATTTCGGCATAGGTGATCTTTACGCGTTGATTGGAATCTTTAGGCAAGAGCCGTACAAACGAGCTATCCAGTGTCTTACCGCTTGAGCGGTCGAAGATATAACCCTCGAGTTTTGTTCCATCTCGGCGAGTAATGGTCACATCGCCGCGATAATCGAAGGCCTTTTCGAGTGCCTCGCGGATTTCTTCTTCTTTTGCGAGATCAGGCACCCATCCCTGCAGCGTTTCGTGTTGAAATCCCGGCGCGACTTCCAATTCGTCTGGATTCGCGGCGTGCTCCGGTCGATCGGCGTGCCTTGGACCGGTCACGCCCGAGTCTCCTCAAGCTTCGCGGGATTCGAATCGATTTGCACCAGCGGATTATAGGAATGCACCGGCTTGACGGGCTCGTTCAACATGCGCATCGCTTCGTCATCCTTATGAGTCGCGAACAGCGTCGCCTTTGCGGTGGCAAGCAAGCCCTTGAACGAACTGAAAGTGTAATCGACGCCGGACGCTTCATACCCGCTATGCACCATGCAGTTGGCGCACTGCGGATTTCCCGATTCCGTGCCGTAGTTCGCCCATTCGGTCGTGCTCATAAGCTCGCCGAAAGTGTCGGCGTAGCCGTCCTGCAACAAGTAGCAGGGCTTTTGCCATCCGAAGATCGAATACGTGGGCATGCCCCATGGCGTGCACTTGAAGTCGCGCTTGCCCATCAGGAATTCCAGGAAAAGCATCGACTGGTTAAATCGCCAAGTGGGCTTGCGATTTGAAAGCATGGCGCGGAACAGCCGCCGCGTGCGCGCGCGTCCCAGGAAATGCTTTTGATCTGGCGCCTTATCGTAGTTGTAGCCAGGGGAAAGCATCATGCCTTCCACACCGAGTTCCATCATTTCGTCGAAGAAGCCGCGGACGCTGTTGGGATCTGCTCCATCAAACAGTGTGGTGTTAGTGGTGACGCGAAAACCCTGCTTCAGTGCCTCGCGCATTCCCTCAATGGCCAGCTCGTATCCGCCTTCGCGGCACACCGAAAAGTCGTGGTGTTCTTTTTGCCCATCCACGTGAACGGAAAATGTCAGGTACTTGCTCGGCTTGAATAGATGCAGCTTTTCTTTCAGTAAAAGCGCATTCGTACATAGATAAATGTATTTCTTGCGCGCCACCAGTCCTTCCACAATCTTTTCGATCTGGCTATGCATCAGCGGCTCGCCGCCCGGAATCGATACCATCGGCGCGCCGCATTCGTCCACCGCCTTGAAGCATTCTTCTGGAGACAATTCGCGCTTCAACACGTGCGCGGGATATTGAATCTTTCCGCAGCCGGCGCACGCCAAATTGCAGCGATACAACGGCTCCAGCATCAGCACCAACGGGTACTGTTTGCGTCCCTTAATTTTTTGCGTCAGGACGTAACTGGCTACCGTCCATGCTTGGGATATAGGTACAGGCATGCATTCCCCTGTGAGTCAGTCTCAAAAGCCACGGATTGTACTGCGGGACCCCAGTCCCCCCGAACTTCTATTTTACCCGAGAAGTGCCTCTTCTCGTCACGCTAAGATTCTAGCGGGCTTTCTCGCCACCCCCC
>JBAVNY010000104.1:0-17301 GCA_049691535.1 Candidatus Acidiferrum sp. | reverse complement strand
CTGTACGGCTCGATCACAAATATGGCGCCGACATGATCAAAGTGTGCGCCTCCGGTGGAGTGCTCTCTCTGACCGACGACGTCGACACCCCTCAGCTCACGCAGGAAGAATTAAACGCCATAGTCGATGAAGCCCACGCGCTGCGCAGGAAAACGGCTGCTCACGCTCATGGAGCAGAAGCCGCCAAGCGCGCCATCCGCGCCGGCATCGACTCCATCGAGCACGGCAGCTTTCTCGACGATGAAGCCCTGGACATGATGAAGCAACGCGGCACCTACCTCGTCCCGACCCTCATGGCCATACAAGGTATTCAGGAACAATTGGACCGCGGCGTCTACATGCCTCCGGCGATTGAGAAAAAAGCTCGCGCCGCCATCGCTTCGTTGCATTCCACGTTTCAGCGCGCTATGGCCAAGGGCGTAAAAATTGGCATGGGCACCGATGCCGCGGTCTATCGCCATGGCCGCAACCCCGAAGAATTCCACCAGATGGTCGACCTGGGTATGAAGCCGATCGATGCACTCAAAGCGGGCACATCTTCCGACGCGGACCTTCTCGGCTTGGCCGACAGAATTGGTACACTGGAAACCGCCAAGCTCGCCGACATCGTCGCGGTTCCCGGCGATCCGCTGCAGAATATTCG
Organism: Candidatus Acidiferrum sp.; assembly: GCA_049691535.1. Taxonomy (GTDB): domain Bacteria; phylum Acidobacteriota; class Terriglobia; order Acidiferrales; family UBA7541; genus Acidiferrum. The sequence continues at coordinate 16,658 of JBAVNY010000104.1, read as the reverse complement.
GCAAACGGAACACGTTTTCTTTGTCATGAAAGAAGGCGTGATTTACAAGAACGAAAAACCCCAATAAGAAGAATCGGGAGAAAATGAAAAAGTTCATTCGCGAAGTAACGGTGAGTTGTGTATTGGCTCTTACGTTTTCCATAGTCGCGTCCGCGCAGCAAACGAAACCTCCCGGCAAAACATATGTGCTGCGAGCCGCTCAGATGTTCGATGGCAAGAGCGACACGTTCACCGCTCCCGGCGTTGTTGTAGTCGCCGAAGGCAAAATCGTCGGCGTCGGCCCCAAGGCCGCGCTCCCACCTGGCGCCGCCATCATCGATTTCGGTGATGCCACGCTTCTCCCCGGTTTCATCGACGCGCATACCCATCTCACCGGCGAAGCTTCCGACGATTGGAAGCAAGACATGTTAGACGGTCTGCAGAAAAGTTACGCCGAGCAGGCGCTAGACTCAACCGTAAACGCCAGGAAGACCTTGATGGCTGGGTTTACCACCGTGCGCGATGTCGGCGCTCCCGCTCGCATTGATGTTGCGCTCCGCAACGCCATTCGCGATGGAGTTGTCGTCGGGCCGCGCATGCTCGTCGCCGCTGGTGCCATCGGGACAACTGGAGGCCATTGCGACGATACTGCAGGTTTTCGTGAAGGCCTGTTTGGCCACGAAGCAGGCGAGCAGGAATTTATTGCCAACGGTCCCGATCAGATGCGCTACGCCGTTCGTCTCGCGCACAAATACGGAGCCGACGTTATCAAGACCTGCGCCTCGGGTGGCGTGCTGTCGTTAACCGACGATGTCGATACGCCGCAACTCACGCAGGAGGAGTTAAACGCCCTGATCGATGAAGCGCACTCGCTGAAACGCAAAGTCGCCGCGCATTGTCACGGCTCCGAAGCGGCGAAACGTGCCATTCGCGCTGGCGTCGATTCCCTCGAACACGGCTCCTTCTTCGACGATGAAACGCTGGACATGATGAAGGCCCACGGCACCTATTTTGTTCCAACTCTGATGGCCATCGTGGGAGAACAAGAACGCATCCATCGCGGCATCTACTTTCCTCCCACGATTCTCGCCAAGGCCAATGCCGCCGACGAGGCCGCTCACAAAACATTTCAGCGCGCAATTGTTAAGGGCGTGAAAATCGGGTTCGGCACCGATGCGGCTGTCTATCCTCACGGCCGCAATGCCGAAGAATTCAACGAGATGGTCAAGCTTGGTATGAAACCCGTCGATGCGCTGAAGTCTTCTACCTCTAGCGATGCGGAACTTCTGGGCCTCGCCGACAAAATTGGCACTCTGGAGGCCGGCAAGCTCGCCGATATCGTCGTCGTCCCGGGCGACCCGATCCAGAATATTCGCCAGACCGAACACGTCGTCTTCGTCATGAAAGAAGGAATCGTTTATCGCAACGACTTAACCGAAACGAAGTAGAAGGGAATTTTCATGAGCACCCTGAACAAAACCATTGCCGATGCTTTTGCGAGTGAGTACAGCAATCGCGCGCGCGAACTCCACAGACGGGTCGATCCGCTCTCCGAAGAACAATTCTGGCGTAATCCCTTCGTCTTCGGAAACAGCATCGGTCATCTGGTCCTTCATCTCACCGGCAATTTGAGCTACTACGTCGGTGCGCAGATCGCAGGCACCGGATACGTTCGAAATCGCGATCGCGAGTTTACGGAATCAGGCCGCCCTTCGAAGGCTGAAGTAATGCGCAAATTCGATAACACCATCGCCATGGTCGTCTCCACACTTGGTCGGCAATCGGAATCAGATTGGCTGGCGCCCTACACTGCGGAACGTGAACCGGAATCCAAAGATCGCTTCACTCTGTTTCTTCGGTGCGCTTCGCACTTCTACCATCACGTCGGCCAGATCAACTACATCAGCCGTGAACTTACAAAATAATTCCAGCGGTCTCTTTCCTAGCTCTCGAGTTTGAATCGCGTCGAGGCCAAGCGGTACAGTCGCCGCCACACCAGTCGGTTAATCAGCACCACCACCGTGGCCATGATCAATGTAGCCGCCAGCAACACATTGAAATGTCCCGCATCGCTCGCCCGGCTGATCGTGCTGCCCAGTCCCGGCGCTTGTACGATGTGTCCCTGAAAATGAAAATACTCCGCTACGATGCTGGCGTTCCAGGCGCCACCAGAGGCCGTCACCATTCCCGTTACTAAGTACGGAAAAATTCCCGGCAAAATTAAATGACGCCACCGGTCGAATGTGCCAAATCGAAAAACATTCGCCGCTTCCTTTAAATCGGTCGGAATCGCCATCGCGCCCGCAATTACATTGAACAGGATGTACCACTGCGTTCCAAGCAGCATCAGTGCCATCGCCGCAATCTCCACGCCACCGCGCAAGCGAATTAAGAAAAGTAGCAGGACGGGGAAGAGTGCCGTCGCTGGAATCGACGCGGCCAGTTGCACCAACGGCTGCGCCAGTCGCGCAAACCGAGGACTGAACCCAATCGCCACGCCAACCGGAATCGTCCAGAGAGCGCCAATCAGCAGCGCAAGGTTTACACGCAAGAACGTTAACCCCGCACTGCGCAGTAGCTCGAAATACTCTGCCCGATTCAATTGCGTAAGCTCGCCTACCGCGCGATAAACGCCATAACAAACGCCGATTGCCCCAGCCGCAACAAAGATCCACACAAACCAGCGTCTTGGTTGCTGTGTCCGAGCCGCCGTCAAGCTATGCGCCGCCCGTTTCGCCCCGCTCGCGAACTTCAACGTCAACCAATCCACAACAGGATGCAGAATGCGGCGATACAGCCGAATAATGAATGACTCCCGTTGAATAAAACTCAGCAAGGAACTTCTCGCCGTGTCGCCGCTCTCCACCTGTTCGAACTTAAACTTGTCGGCCCATGCGATCACCGGCCGCCAGATCAGCTGGTCCATCAACACAATCACAGCGATCATGGCCGCGAGGCCCCACAGCAGCGCCCGAGTATTTCCGCTACTCGCCGCGGTCTGCAAAAACGAGCCAAGCCCTGGCAGGCGGAAGTCTTTGTCGCCCAACACAAACATTTCGCAGGCCATCAGGAAAAACCAGCCACCGGCCACCGACATCATCGAATTCCACACCAGGCCGATCGTCGAAAAGGGCAGATCCAGTTCCGTGAACCGTTGCCAACGACTGAATCGGTAAATGATCGCGGCCTCGCGCAGGTCGCGTGGCACCGTTTTCAGCGACGAATAGAAACTGAACGCGATATTCCACACCTGCCCGGTAAAAATCAAAATGATCGAGCCGAGTTCCACTCCTAACTGCCGGCTGGGGAACAGCGCCACCATCGCCAGCATCACGCCGGGAAGAAAACTCAGCACCGGAATCGACTGCAGAATATCCAGCAGCGGGATCAATACAATTTCTGCGCGTCTCGATTTGGCGGCCGCGTAGCCATACGCCAGCGCAAACGCCAGGCTGAGCGCATACGCCACCAGGATTCGCACCAGCGAATACAATGCGTACAAGGGCAGGCTGCGCGGATTCTGCGAGATCTCTGATTCCACCCGCACTGGCCCCAGCCACGAACGACCGATAGAATAAACACCGAAAATTACTGCGAACACCGACGCAAACACGGCAATGTCGATCAGGAAGCCCCACGCCCACCGCGAACCGAGCGGGCGCTTCGCGGTCGGTGGAAGCGGAGTGTATTGCTCCGGGAGAGTAGCGGTCGTTTCCACGGGCGGGTCAGGTCTCGGTGAGCGTCAGCTTGCCGCTCGCGGCGTCGTAATCAAACAGTTCCGCGTAGCGACCCCATTGAATCGCGGTTTCCAATTGCCGGCTTGCTTCTTCTTCGCTGAAATGTTCGTCCAGCAAATCCTGAAAAAATTCTGCAGGCAACGTCCGGTTCGCCTTCGCTTTCAACGACTGTTCCATTTGCCGCAGCAGCGGCACATGCGCCAGCACTGCTTTGCGGAAAATTGCTTTGCGCTCCTGAATGTCGGCCTTTGCAAACGCTAAACCCTCCGGCGTGATAATTGCGTCGCCTTCTTCCAGCTTCAGCATGCCCAGCAATACCGCCGTGTCCACCGTCGGCAGCAGCGCATCAACTTCCAGGCTCAGTTCGCCAGCCAGCACGTGCAGATCCGCATGTCCGCCTTGATCTGCCAATATTTCGAGCAATCCCGCCATGCCGCCCGGCCTTGTGTGCGGCAACATCATGATGCGTTTTTCTTTGGCCGCTGCAATGATCTGCAATTCCGCAGGCGTGGCTTCCGGATGATCCTGCCTGGTCAACGCGCGGTAGATCATGTCCACCATGTCCACGAACCGCGGCTCTTTCCGATCCCGCGGGTGCGGAAAATCCACATGGAATTCGGCATGAACGTGCGCGGGGTTTCGTCCCAGCACAATAATGCGATCCGCCAGAATCACCGCTTCTTCAATGTTGTGCGTAACGATAAAAATCGCGCGCGTTGGTATCTTCTTATTCAGCCACAATTCCAGCAGTTCGCCGCGCAGCGTTTCCGCCGTCAGCACGTCCAGCGCGGAAAATGGTTCGTCCATGAACAACACTTCCGGCTCGACCACCAGCGCCCGTGCCACGCCCACCCGCTGTTTCATGCCGCCAGACAATTCTTTTGGATATGCCGACTCGAATCCGTCCAACCCCACCGCATCAATAATGCGCAACGCCCGTTTGTGCCGCTCCAACTCTGGAATTCCTCGCGCTTCCAGCGGCGCTTCGACGTTCTCCATCACCGTCAACCACGGAAACAGCGCAAAGCTCTGGAACACAATCGAAACGTTGGGCGTCTCTCCCTGCACCGGCTGACCGTGCCAGAACACTTCTCCGCCCGACGTCGGCGAGAGCCCCGTCAACATCCGCAGCATGGTCGATTTGCCGCAGCCCGACGGTCCAAGCAAGGCAATAATCTGACCCGGATACACCGCCAAGTCCGTTGGCGCGATTACCTGGATTCGGTGTCCGTCCGGCTGCGGATAGAATTTCTCCAGCTTTCGCGCTTCAATAATAGGTTCGACAGCGGTGGCTAAAGTCGTCATAAGCGCGTGTATTATCTCTTAATTTTGCGCGCGCGCCACACCAATGACACGCATTCGCCGTCGGTTATCCACTTTCGTTACAATTCCATGAACACTTGATGACCACCCCACCGCCAATCGCCAACCCGCCGTCGCCGAATCGTCCCGTCCCAGCGTGGCTACTCGCCGCTGGTCTCTCCCTACTTGTGTCCGTCACAATTGTTTTGCCGTTCTTCTGGCTCGGCACCGCCTCTGGGCACGACTTCGAATTCCACGCGGCCTCCTGGCTCGACGCTGCCTACCAATGGCACGAAGGCACCCTCTACCCGCGTTGGACTGCCTGGACCAACCACGGCTTTGGCGAACCTCGCTTCATTTTTTATCCGCCACTCTCCTGGATGTTGGGCGCTGCCTTGACCGCGATTTTGAAGCCCGCTTGGGTACCCGTGGCTTTCATCGTTCTGGCGCAAACCTTCGCCGGCATCTCTGCCTTCCTGCTGCTAAGGCGCCTCGCCAGCGAGCGCGCCGCCATACTTGCCGCAGCCTTCTACGCCGCGAATCCAGACGCCTTGCTGATCATCTATATCCGCAGCGACTTCGCAGAGCAATTAGCCTGCGCCTTTTTTCCGTTGGTGCTTCTTGGCGCGCTGCGGCTTGCCGGCTACTTGGACTCCGACAAACCTCTAAGTTCGCGCATCGTCTTTTTCGCCGTCCCGTTCGCCGCCGTCTGGCTTTCCAACGCTCCAGCCGGCGTGATCAATACCTTTTCCGTAGCACTACTCTTCACCTGGGCCACCGTCACCCAAGGCGAGGAGAGAATCGCATTGCGCGGCATCGGCGGGCTCGCACTCGGCTTCGGATTGACGTCCTTCTACCTCGTCCCCGCGGCCTATGAGCAGCGTTGGGTCAACATCGAACAAGCTCTCTCCAGCGGCTTGCTTCCCATCCAGAATTTCCTCTTCACCGAAATTAACGATCCCGAGCACACCTGGTTCAACTGGATCGCCTCCATCTGCGCTCTCGTTCTCATTTTACTTGTCGGACTAGCGGCCATCGCCTCCGCGAAGTTTGCGAAAGTGACTGAAGCTCAACATCAGGATAAGTTGCAACGAATCTGGACGGTCCTCCTCGTCATCGGCGCCACCGCAACGCTCCTGACTCTGCGCTTCAGCGGTTTTCTCTGGGACCTTCTTCCCAAGCTGCGTTTCGTGCAGTTTCCCTGGCGCTGGATGTCTATCCTCGCCGTGGTCGCCGCTTGTTTCCTGGCCACCGCCATAGAGCGCCGCCGCGGCTGGCTGTGGCTCCCAGCCCTGCTGCTTCTATCTCTGCCGCTGGGCTATTTCCTCATCAACAATGGTTGGTGGGATCCCGACGAAATGCCAACACAATATGCCGCCATCACCGCGGGCAGCGGCTACGACGGTACCGATGAGTACGATCCCCTCGGCGATGACCATATGGATCTACCCACGGACGCGCCCCTCGCCGTGATTCTGCCCGCCGATCCCGACGCCGGGAAAGCCCCCGATGGCCGCATCACCATCGACCAATGGAAAACCGAGCGAAAACAAATTCGCGTTCGCGTCACTCGCGACGCACGCATCGCTCTTCGTCTTCTCAACTATCCCGCATGGCGCGTGACGCTAAACGGCAACACAGTAACTCCGGGTCGCGCTGAAGGCATCAACCAGATGATCATTCCAGTCCCCAGCGGCGACTCGCAAATCCGCGTGCAATTCACACGCACACCCGACCGCACCCTGGGCCTAATGTTATTTTCTTTAAGCTTGATAATTGTTGCGGCGCTGCTCCTCGCAGCCGGATGAGAGGGAAATAAAGGGAAATAATCGCCGACCGCCGAGCATAACGACGGTCAGCTTGGTAGCGCCAGCAGCCTGCCGGCCCAAGTCAAACCTAAACCCACACGCAGCCCCGTTTTATCTCCGGTCCAGCGACGGATGCCGAATATCCTGCCCTTGCACGATATAAATCACATCCTCCGCAATATTCGTAGCGTGATCCCCAATCCGCTCCAAATTCTTCGCCACCAGAATCAATTCAAACGCCGGGAACACCACACTCGAGTCCCCCATCATATAGGTCAACAATTCGCGAAATATCTGATCGCGATACTGATCCACCTGATCGTCGGTCGCCATAACTTTCTGCGCCAGCTCCACATCGCGCCGCACCACCGCATTCAGAGCATTCCTTACCTGCTCTTCCACCAATTCCGTCATGCGCGGCAAATCTACGTAAGGCTTCACCCGCGGATGTCGCAAAATGCGCAGCGCCCCCTGTGCAACGTTGACCGCCTGATCCCCAATCCGCTCCAAATCATTGTTGATTCGCGAAACCGCCAGCACAAAACGCAAGTCCGCCGCCATCAATTGGTGCAGCGCCAGCAACTGCACCACGCGATCATCAATCTCCAATTGCAATTCGTTGATCGCATCTTCTTCGTCAAGCACACGCTTCGCCAATTGCTCATCCGTGTCCAGCACCCCGTGCACGGCCTGGTGAACAGCACGCTCCGCAAGGCTGCCCATCCACAGCAGGCGTTCCTTGAGTTCGTTTAAATCCTTTTCAAAATGACGTTCCATCGTGGCCTTCCCGTCCGAATCTTGGCCCCATTACGCTACCTTACCCACATCTGCTCCTGCCAACTAAAACTCAAAACCTCACTTCATCCAAATCGGCCCGTAATATATGCTTCCGTTCGTGGATCGGTCGGCGTCGTAAACAAGTGCGGTGTCGGGCTGAACTCAATCATCTGCCCGGTCAGCAGAAAAGCCGTAAAATCGCTGACCCGCGCCGCCTGTTGCATGTTATGCGTCACGATGGCGATCGTCGTCAAATTCTTCAGTTCCACCAGCAACTCCTCAATCTTCGCCGTGCTGATCGGATCGAGCGCCGAGCACGGTTCGTCCAGCAGCAGCACTTCCGGCTCCACCGCCAACGCTCGCGCAATACATAGCCGCTGCTGTTGCCCGCCAGACAGTTCGTACGCCGACTTGTGCAAGTGGTCCTTCACTTCTTCCCAAAGCGCCGCGTGCCGCAAGCTCTTCTCGACCGTCTCCGCAATCGAACCTTTAAAGCCATTAATGCGCGGCCCATACGCCACATTATCGAAAATCGACTTGGGAAACGGATTTGGCCGTTGAAACACCATCCCCACTCTACGCCGCAACGCGGTCACGTCTTGCGCCAAAATATTCTGCTTATCAATCAGAATTTCGCCTTCAAGTCGTGACGTGCTCACCGTCTCATGCATGCGATTCAACGTCCGTAACAACGTCGACTTGCCGCAACCCGAGGGCCCAATCAGCGCCGTCACTCGCTTGTCGGCAATCCCCAGGTTGATGTCGAACAAAATTTGTTTGGGGCCATAGAAAAAATTGACCTTCGAAATGGTCATCCTCATGGGCAACGCGGCTGTTTCTCGGCCCACGGATGATCCCACATTAGTCACGATATTCACGGACAACTCCGGCTTTGCTGACGCGTGCATTCTCAAGACCTCGGAACTGCTATCCCGCGCGACAATATCGTCCGCGCGAGAATATTGATGATCAGCACCAGTCCGAGCAACACCAATCCCGCTGCCCACGCCTGCCGGTGCCAATCCTCATACGGCGACACGGCGTAGTTAAAGATTACCACTGGCAAGGAGGCCGTCGGCTGCAACCAGCCTTCGCTCCAATACCGGTTCCCGAAAGCCGTGAACAGCAACGGCGCCGTTTCACCTGCTACGCGCGCCAAAGCCAGCAAAATCGCGGTCAGGATGCCCCGGTAGGCTGCAGGAACAATCACTGTAGCGATGGTCCTGGTCTTACTCGCTCCCAGCGCCATCGCGCCCTCACGCAACATTCGCGGCACTCCATTCAAAAACTCTTCCGTGCTGCGCAGCGTGATCGGAATCATCATTAATCCCAGGGCAAATGCCCCGGCCAGCGTGGAAAAATGTTTAAACGGCAGCACCACCATCGCGTACGCAAAGATTCCGATGACAATCGACGGCACACCGTTCAGCAAGTCAGCCGCATACCTTACGACGGAGGCAGTGGTGCCGCCGCTGAATTCGGCAAGGTAAATTCCCCCAAAAAATCCGACGGGCACGCCAAATAGCGATGCCGTCAGCAACAATTTGGCAGTTCCGACAATGGCGTTGGCCATACCGCCGCCGGTCTCACCAACCGGTTTCGGCAATTGCGTGAAAAATGCCCAATTTATCGACGTTCCGCCGTTGTACACCAGGTAGCCCAGAATCAGAAAAAGCACACTCACGGAAATCACTGCGCAGACACCAGTAAGTGTCAGCATGACGTTGCTTACAAATTTGCGCCAGCGCACTCTTCCGCTCGTCACGTTGCCACTCCACTGCCCTTCTGCGTCGTCACTACAATCAGCAGCCTGGCCAGCCCGTTCAATATGAACGTCAAGAGAAACAACACCAATCCCAAACCAATCAACGACTGCAGGTACAAATCATCTGTGGCTTCCGTGAATTGATTTGCAATCACCGACGCAATCGAATCACCGGGGGCAAACAGCGACGCACTGATTCGCGGCGAATTGCCGATCACCATCGTCACAGCCATGGTTTCGCCCAATGCGCGCGCCATCGCCAAAAAAATCGAGCCCATGATGCCGGTCTTTGCGAATGGCACCACCACTTGCCAGGTGGATTCCCAGCGCGTCGAACCCAACGCCAGCGCTGCTTCCCGCTGATCGCGCGGCACCGAAAGCAAAACTTCTCGCGAAACGGAAATGATGTACGGGATCACCATGATCGCCAGCACCATTCCAGCGGTCAAAAACCCTACGCCATACGAGGGCCCTTTGAATATCGGCAAAAATCCCAGCGGATGGTTTAGCGCGGGATAAATCACGGTCCGCATCAGCGGCACAATGATGAACACTCCCAACAATCCATAAATCACGCTGGGCACGGCAGCCAGCAAATCAATCAGAAATTGCAACGTATCGGAGATTCGCGGCGGTGCCAGTTCCGCCAGGAATATCGCTGCCCCAATCCCGAGTGGCACGGCAATAAAAAGCGCCACCGCCGACGTTACCAGCGTCCCATAAATGAACGGCAACGCCCCGTACTGCTCCATAATCGGATCCCACACTGACGTAACCAAAAAGTGCAGGCCGAATTTATGGCGTGGCAATACCGAATTCGTCCAGAGCTGGTACACCAACAGCACGGTGATCAGCACCACGCTCGCCGCAAACAGAAACGTGATTAAGCGCGCAATCTCGTCTCCCTCGCGGATGCGAGTGAGAAAAGAGCGCGAACCCACGACGGGGCCCGCGCTCGGAAGGTTTGTGCTGGATGTCGCCACAGTATCTTGCCAACTACTGAATGGTGTCGATCGCCTTCTTTTCCTTTTCAATAACTTCCTTGGGAAGCTTCGCGTAAGACAGCGCTTCTGTATAACCCTGGCCATCCGCCAGCATCCACTTTAGAAAGCCCTTGATCGCATCGCGCTTCGCCCCATCCTGAAATTTCTGCGGAATCAGCAACCAGGTGAAGCTCGAGATCGGATACGCCGTCTTCCCCGCCGCGTTGGTAATGGACACTCGGAAATCCGCCGGCATGTCCTTTGCCGCTCCCGCCGCAGCCGCACTGACGCTCGCCAAATCGGCCTTCACGAAACTCCCCGAGGAATTTTTTACTGCTCCATAGGGAATGTTATTCTGCGCCGCGTAAATCAGTTCTACGTAACCGATCGAATTTGGCGTCTGTTTAATCAACCCGGTCACACCTTCATTGCCTTTGCCGCCCAGGCCGACCGGCCAATTAGGAGACGTTCCTTTGCCTACTTTATTTTTCCATTCATCGCTGACCTTCGACAGATAATCCGTCCAGATGTACGTTGTGCCGCTGCCATCCGAACGGTGTATCACCACGATATCGTTATCTTTGCCGGGAAGGTTTACGCCCTTGTTGGCATCAGCGATTGCCGGGTCATTCCATTTTGTGATCTTGCCAAGAAAAATTCCCGCCAGCACTTCCGGCGTGAAGTTGAGCGCTGTATTTACGCCCGGCACATTGTAAGTAGGTACATCCGCACCCAGCACCGTCGGGAAATGCAGCACCATTCCGCCGCGCTTCTCTTGAAAGGCCTTGAGCTGCTCGTCATTCATCGGGCCATCCGTCGCGCCGAAGTCTACAGTTCCCTCGGTCACTTGTTTGATGCCCGCCCCTGATCCTACCGACTGATAATTGAATTGAAGATTGCCGTTCTTCTTGTGATATTCATCAAACCATTTCGAATAGATGGGGAAGGGAAATGTTGCCCCCGCACCGTTAATCAGCAGCGCCTGTTGCGCCGCCCATGTCGCTGCGGTCAAAGCCAGGACCGCCACCAGTAAACCCGCCAATCGTTTCATGAGAGTACTCTCCGCCGAGAAATGTATATCCGTAACTCATGAGTCTGAGCGGACTACGTTACGGAATTGTTACAATGCCACCAGAGTCTGTTAAATATTGGATAACTCCACCCCCTAAGAACTTCTAAGGCCCTGCGAGCATTGCGCTTACGAATACGCCTTACCGGCCTCGATGGCCTCTCCCAAAAACAGAAGGGCGATCCCGAAGGACCGCCCTTTGTTCCAAATCAGCGCTTCTTCTGCTGCTCCAAATTAGGGCAGATAGTAGCGGAAAGAGGTAAAAATCATGTTGTCCACAGCCTTTGGCGAGATGCCCGCCGGCTGCGTCGTTGCGGTCGGGGATGCGTTGTTACCCGACCACCCCAATTTATATATGTAGGAGTACTGCGCGCCCCACTGCAAGCGGCCCTTCTCGCCTTGGTAAATCTTGTGCCAGAAGCCCAGCGTGCCTTCAGCGATCATGCGGACGTCGCCAGCGCACGTGCCACCGCCACCTGGAGTAAAGCTGGCGGCAGGCAAGGTCTCCGTGCCGCATCCGCTGTTGTTTGCGTAGGGTGACCCGTATCCACCGATTCCGTTCAACGTGATGCTGGTTGACGTCAGAGCCGGGTAGGAAGGCTGAATGCCTCCTCCGGGACAGGCCTGCTGGCCCACGGCTCCGCAACCTGGAATTGCTGGCGTAACCGTTATCTTAACCGCTTTGTAGCCAGTATAGGCGGCGCGAGCACCGTATTCCGCGCCCCAGTAGCCGTAAACATCGAACTTCGGCGATGGGTGCCACTCTATTTTGGTTAGATATTGCAGGTTGCGGATGGGCGCTAGTGTACCGTCCGGTCGTGCCGTCGCGTCGGCGATCTGAGCTGAACCAAACCGGCCGATACCGTCCCCAGCGACCACCTTCAAGCCCACATCCAGCTTCTTGGGGAGCAAAGGCACCGTCGCGCTGGCGCCGATACCGCCGGCAAACCGTGAGTCGTTGTACGCACCCAGAGTGCTTGGCGCTGTGGAGCCATCGATCGGGCAGCCCAGCACGGTGGGTGTGGTTGGCGTTGGGAAGTTCTTCGCCGTAGTGCCCACCACTCCGCAGGGATACACGCGGTTGCGGAAGTCCGAGAAAATACCCAGGACTTCATAGTGGCCGAAGCCAGGGTCCACCGCCAACTTCACGATGAAATCGGGCAGCTTGTTAATGCTGTAGCCCGTCGTGTCCACAAAGTTATACAAGCCGCCTCCCGCACCGGGCGCGCCCAAATAGAAGTTCTGGTTGGTCGTCACCACTCCCGTCGCGGACGTGTTCGTGTAGGCCGTAAATCCGCGGCCGCCGAGCGTTGTCTGCGGGCCCTCAACCGAGAAGCCCACCGCCACTTTATCCTCCCAGCTCTTTACCACGCGGAAGGCATAAGCGCGTTCCCAAGTGAATCCCACCACGTACTGAGGATCAATCTGCATTGGCAATGCTTCGCCACGATTCACGATGCCCTTCCTGTTTTCCGTGGCCAAGGTCCACATTTGTCCGGCGCTCACGCTCAAGCCGCTATCCAGCGTCGCGCTCCCCCAGAACTGCCGGTAACGGAACACGTAAGAGTTGCTCTCGCGGTTATTTGAAGTGACGCTGGTCCCGAGGAAGTCACCCTCGAAGTAGCCAGCCAATTTCATGGCGCCTACCTTTGAATCCGCTAGCAAACTGATACGCGACTGCCGCGCCGTGAAATTCATTTCGGTCAGTTTGCTCAGTCCATTGCCGTTGTACGGAATGCCCGTAAACGGCGTATTGATGTCTGCGCTGGTGGCCTTGGTGCGGTTAACCGTGGCGGCTTCAATAAATCCGCCTGGCGTAAGATTTACGCCCTTGAATCGAATCGTCGTCGGACCATGGTCCTCGTCCTTCGCCATTCCTTGGCCGGAGGCCGCCGCGGTGCTGCCGCTCACCATAGCCGCATTGCTTGCCGCCATGTTGCTTACCGTGGTGTTCAGCGCAGACGTCGTGCTCTTCAACTCCGCTGATGTCGTCGCTGCTTCCGTCGCCTTCACGGTCGCATCTGCCGCCTTCGAATTTGCCGAGGCTGCCGCTTCGCGTGCTGCTTCAATTTCCCGGTCCCGCTTGGCCAATTCTTCCTTCAACATCTGCAGTTGCTCTTGCTGTGCCTGAAGGGCCTGACGTAGTTCTTCGAGTTGTGCGGCGATTTCCGCGCTGGTTTTCTCGGTTGCTTTCGCCGCAGGTTTCGCCGGTGTTGCAGACTTGCTTGCATCGGCTTCTTTCGGCGCATCCTTTGGTGAATCGGCGTACGCCGCTCCCGTCATCAGGAACAGCGACAAAGTTAGTGCTGCAATTTTTTTCATTGCCTCTCTCTTTTTGCTGCAAATTTCCTAAGATTTCAGCGGGAAAAACTTACCACCCCGTCAAAGACCTTAGTTCTCCACTCTTACGGTGATGTCAATTGAGTGTTAATAATCTGTAACAATCCGGTTTGTACGCTACCCATCCATCGTACTTTCAGGTACTTACACAATGCGGCATACGTTACAATCATTATGGTTTGACCTTAGCGAGGGAAAAACGGAGGCCTAAGAAGTCCGCTGTAGACCACAGGAGAACCACGCCATGGTGCTGAATATCCAACTGTGGCAAAATTTTAGCGAATCTGGCCCATCTCGTACGCCAGCACAATCCGCGTTAGTAAATACTGATAATGCGCATCGGTATCTTGCAAATCCGCATCCGTCTTTTGCAGTTCTGCTTGACTGAACTCCACGATCGTTCCCAATCCTAGCTTGTATCGCGCCTGCGCCAGCTCCAGCGCCAGGTTCGCCTGCTCGCGCAATTGCTGCGTCACCGTCAATCGCTCATACGCTTTCTCGGAATCCAGCCAACTGTTCCGCACATCGCGGGCAATATTATTTTGCAGGTCTTGCAGTTGCTTCCTGCGCGTCTCCACGTCCAGGTCCGCGCTCTTTGCCCGTGCGTTGAACATAAATCCATTGAAGACTGGTATGTTGATATTCACCCCGACCGCGCCATACGAACTCGAAATGTGATCGTCGCGCACCGGCGCTAACCCCGCCACCCCGCTGGCATTAACCGTCGGCCACCACAAGTCGTGCTCCGCTTTGCTGAATTTCGTCGCGGCGCTTACCTGGTTCTCTAACGCCTTAACTTCCGGCCGTTGGTTCAACGCCTCTTGGATGAGCGGCAAGGGGTCTACCACAGGCGCCATCGCCTGCATCGGCGGTTCGACCGTTGCAAATTCCTGCTGCTCCGGATAGCCCAGGATCGCCGAAAGCGTCGAAAGCGAAGCTTGGTAGTTGTTCTGCGATTCCAGCAGCAACAGCCGCGCCCGCGCAAAGTCCACTTTACTGAAACTCAAATCCAAATCTGATTTCAGCTTGGCACTCGTCAGCGCCTGTACCTGATCGACTAATAGTTGCCTCGCCTTTACCGTTTCCTCGGCCACTTGCAGCAGTGCTTTGGTCTCCAGAGTGTTGTAGAAAGCCTGATCGACCGCCAACACAATCTGCTGTTGCGTGGCTACCGCATTCTGATCCACCGCTTTGGCCTGAAATGCCGAATTCGCAATCAAATTTTGTGTCCGGCCAAAATCCGTGATCAGCTGATTCACCGTGACGCCCGCCGCCGCTCTTGGATACACGGTTGGGTTCGTCAAATACCCCGCCGAAATCCGCGTGCCCGCATTGGAATCTACAGCGGTAACGCTCAAGTTCGCTTGCGGCAACAGCGCCGAGCGCGCCTCGCGCACAAATTCGTGGGCCTGCATCGCCTGCAATTTCCCCACACTAATTTCCGGATTATTTCTGATCGCCGTCGCTTCCGCCTCTTGCAACGTGAGCTGCCGCGCGTTCGACCCAGGCGTTCCTGGAATTGGTTGCGGCGCCGTCTTGGCTTGCGGCGCAGGTGTCTGCGGCATCGCTTGCGGTGCCTGCTGTGCCCGTGTGAGTGCTCCGTTGCTTAACAAAGTGCCAAGAAAAATCACCATCCCGCCGAACCGTTTCACGCCACCACCTCCGTTGTCTCCGCTCCGCGCCGCCTTCCGTGAATCACCAGATACACGGCCGGCACCAGAAACACCGTAACCACCACCGACACGCCCAGCCCTCCAATCACCGCACGCGCCAGCGGCGCATACTGTTCACTCCCCGCCTCAATTCCCAACGCCATGGGAATCAACCCCAACAGCGTCGCCAGCGACGTCATCAGAATCGGCCGCAGTCTCACCTTGCACGCCTCCACCACCGCTTGCCGCAGCGGCAATCCCCGCTCGTGCAGAATCCCCGAAAATTCCACAATTAAAATGCTGTTAGACACCACGATTCCCGTCATCATGATCACGCCCATCAGCGACATGATGTTCAGCGTGGTGTGCGTCATCCACAAAAATGCCACCACTCCCGCCAACCCCGGCGGTATCGCCGTCAAAATGATGAACGGATCAATGAACGACCGGAACTGCGCCATCAAGATCAGGTACACCAGAACCACCGCCAGCAGCAGTCCGACACCAAACCTCAGGAAGGACTCATTCATGCCCACCACCGCCCCCTGCACCCGCGCTCGCGCATTCTTCGGCAGCTTCAGCCCCCGAATCAGGTGATTCACCTCATTGCTGACGCCGCTCAAATCTTCGCTCTTCGGCATCACGTAGATGTCGATCACCCGCCGGATCTGGTAGTGATCCACTTCCGTCGGCGTGTTGATCGGATCGATCTGCGCCACCGATTGCAATGGCGTGTACTGTTTGCTGTTCGTCGCCCGCAACGGAATATTCTTGAAATCGTTCATCGTCATCGAATCGACCTGCTTCGGCGAGTACTGCACCGTCAGCATGTAGTTGTTTCCGGTTTTCGGATCGATCCAGTAACTCGGCGCAATCATCCCGTCCGAGGTCAACGCGGTAATCACGTTGTCCACCACCTCTTTGGGCGTCAGCCCCAGCAGGCTGGCTTGCTCTCGATTGATGTTCAACCGTAATCCCGGATAGTTGATGTCCTGCGGAATCACCACGTCGCTGACCAGTTTCGACCCTTTCAACTGCAACGCCAGATTGCGCGCGATTCCATATCCTTCCTCCAGATCGTTGTCGCTCACCTGAATATCCAGTGGCGCCGGCAGTCCTTGATTCACCACCGCGTCCACCAACCCGCCCGCTTGGAAGTACCCGCTTACTTGCGGCAGATCGTTTGCCAACTTCCTTCTCACGCGCTCCATGTACTGATAACTTCCAACTTTGTGATCTTCCGTTA
>JBAVNY010000103.1:0-5096 GCA_049691535.1 Candidatus Acidiferrum sp. | reverse complement strand
CTTCGATGCCGTCGTTCCGCCAGTCAAATCGCGCAGCAAATTTGCGTGCACAATTTCCGCCGACATCGCCCCCTGCAAATAGCCCACATTCGCCAGGTTTGCTGGATTGCTCAACGTTCCGCTCGGTCCCGCCAGATTCGCATCCTCAATCACCCCGCCCACCAGCGAGTTGTAATACATCGTCGTTGCCAGATCCTCGGCAATCAGCGCCGCTGTGAATATCTGCTGCGCCGTGTCCGATGTTTTATCGTCCTTATCGTCTCCACCATCGTCCCGCCACTTCGCCAGTCCTTCCGCCGCCATGGCCGGACCTGCCAGCAGTCCTAGCGACGTGAAACCCACTGCGGCCATCCCCGTCTTCTGCAGGAAACCCCTGCGACCAAAACCTGCATTCAGTAATGCCAATACCTTTTCCTTCGATTCCATACGTTCCCCCTCGCTTTAAGTTCGTGTTTGGAGCGCCGTCCCCACGGAGCAGAACTTTGCAGTTCCAGTCATAGTACGCTCCGCCCGGTCGCTTTGGATTTGCCAGGAATCGATTAAAGTTCAGTAACAAACAGGGAGGGATCCAATATTGAAGGCACCGGTCTCGCCGATCGAGGCAATCAGCAACTCGCGTAACGCCACTTCAAAAAAAAGACGGCTGTAGCCTTGAAGCCACAACCGCCCTCATTGCTCCCTCGACTTGGAACAAACTTTTAGAACTTCAGGCTGAGCGACATCTGAATCTGCCGCGCGCTCCCAATCGTCTTGTTCACGTTCCCCAATCCAAACGGACAGTTGTAGAACCCGTTCACCTGGTTGGCCGTCCCGCATCCCGATGGCAGCACCGGCGTCCCCGTCCCAGCGGTTGGGAACCCGTTGTAATACTGGTTTTGCGTGACATCGTCGATCGGCACGTCGAAGCTCGCGGTATTCGTCACGTTGAACACGTCAAAGCTGAACTTCAAATCCGCTCGCTCCGTAATGTACGTGTCCTTCACAAATGAAACATCCATCCGCCTCTGCCACGCTTGCCGGAAAATGTTCCGCTGCCCGGTCGTGAAATTCGTCTCATACGGATCGTTCGCCGGAATCGCCCCATTCAATGCCCCCGGAGCGAGCAAAGGAATCGTGAAGCAGGCCGCATTCAGCGCCGGCAATCCTGGAGTCGCCCCACTGTTTCCCGTCACCGCCGTCTTCGGCGTGCAACCCGGTGCCAGTGGCACGATCGGATTCGTGATTCCGTCCGACACCCCATAAAAAACGCTGCCCACCGCGCCGCTATAATCGATCACGCTGAACGGCTGCCCGCTCTGGAAAATCGCCAGCCCTTCAATCGCCCAGCCATTCGTCACTCGCCCCTTCCACGACGCCGAATCCCCAGTAAATTTCGGTAGTTGATAAATGTAGCTGAAATTAAACACGTGCGTGCGGTCGAAGTCCGAGGACCCGTATGCCTGCCGCAAATTCAGCGGATTATTCCCGTTGTAAAACAGTCCTAGCGCGCTCTGCTCATCCGTCGCATGCGAATACGTATACGAGAATCCCACTTGCAGCCCATGGCTCATGCGCTTTTCAATATGCGTCTGCAATGCGTTGTACGCCGAAATCCCCGCCGCCTTGTAGCTCTCCGATTCCGATGAATAGCCAACATACGGCACGCGCAAATCAATATTCCCGCCTTCATATGTGCTGAGATACGGCCCCTGCCCGTTTGGCAATTGCAGCGGCGTGAACGTCGAATCCACCACCTGATATCCGTACGAATACTGTTGCCCATTAATCGGGTGCGAAGGCGACGCAATTTGCGCCTGGTTAAACGGCACCGGAATCACCAGGTGACGTCCCAGATTTCCTACGTAGCCAACTTGAATCGACAGGTCGTTGCGTGGTTGCCACTGAATATCCAGCGTGTTGTTGATGCTGTAGGGCAACTTGTTGTTCCGGTCATACACCGCCAGCGCAAACAACTGCGCGCCACTCATGATCTGGTTCACGTTCGGCAGGTAATTAATGATGTCCTTCGAACTTCCCGTCGGCGGCGCCTGCAGACTATTTCCCCACGGATACGCCAGCGATCCGCCCGTCCCTGCGGTTCCCGGTCCCACCTGTGTCGCGTCGCACGTCGGAATAAATCCTTGATACGGTGCCGTGGTGCTCTGGCACACCTGCGAATTAACATACGGCGGAGCCTGGTTCACTCCAAACGGTCCGCCGGTAATTACGCCCGCGGCGAAGCCGGGCGAAAGATAGGTGAACAATTCCCCTCGGTCATAATAAAAACCCGTGCCCGCTCGTACCACCACTTTGTTGTGAAACATTTCCGGGCTCCACGCAATTCCCAACCGTGGCGCGAATCCCCACTGCCGTCCGGTCAATGTCGTATTACTCACGCCTTTCGTGCCCTGCGAATTATTTCCCGCCACAATAAATCCGCTTGAGGTTACACTCTGTCCATCAAACGCATACTGCGAAGGATCGAAGTTGTAGAGCTTCCCATTCTTTTCCGTGAAGCCGCCGTTCCAGTCAAACCGCAGCCCTAGCGTCACGTTTAAATTCGATTTCAGCGCGTATTTGTCCTGCACATACAATCCCGTCTGCCCCGCGCGCAAGTAACGGTTCGCATCTCCCTGTAGATACGCCGTCGTCACGAAGCCGTCCGACGTATATGGCGTGACCAACCCTTGCAGAAATTGCGAAAAGTCCGAAACGCCAATGATTCCGTTATCCGTTCTTCTGTCTCGCGTGTTCAATTGCGTGTACGCGTAGCTCGCTCCAAACGTCACCGTATGTTTTCCATGTGTCCAGATCGCATTCGCCGATGGCATAAACCGGTTCTGAAATACTCCCGTCAATGCGCCTTGCGAAGCTGCGCCCTGTCCAATCGTCAGCGCCGCATTCGCCACCGGTGTCGGCAGCGAGCACTGTGGATCGGAATTCGGGCAGCCGGTGTTGTACGCCGCGGTGTTTCCGAACGCATCCACGATCGTAATTCCTGGAAAAATCGGGGCTCCAAATGTCTGAATTCCCAACGTCTGTGGACTGAACGGCTGCGCAATCGTGCTGTACACCTTCTGCCGGATAAATCCAAACGTCTCGCTCACGCTCAAATTCGGGCGGATCGTCTCGGTATCGCTAATCGAAATTACCTGGCTGCCCGCGTCTAGATGTTGCGAGAAGCCCGCCACGCTCGAATACGCAAACGGCGCCACCGTCGGATCGTGCTGGTAATAATATTTCAGCGAAACCGTATTCTTTGCATTCGCGTTCCAGTCCAGATCCGCCACTGCCTGATCCGCCGTAAACAGCGCCGTCCCTGGCACCACCGCATTTTCCGGGAAATTCGCCGTCGGCGTTTGCCCGTCTGCCGAGGGAATCAAAAATTGTCCGTTCGGCAATTTGTAATTCAGCAGTGCGAACGCGATCGGGCTGATATCACCCGGGCCGTTGCCCACCACCGGATTCACCGTTGAAGGAAAATTCCCATTCGACATATTCGCCAGGCCGGTTGGGCTGCGATCATTCGTCAAGTTGTAAGGCACCGTAATCCGCGACAGCCCAATTTCCTGGTCCGAGCTGTGAATGTGTTGATAGCTCGCAAACCCAAACAGCTTATCCTTGATAATCGCGCCGCCCAGCGCCCCGCCCGCCACATACCGGTGCAACTCCGGATTCTTCAGGCCTGCCGGAATATTTGGATCCGCGTTAAAGAAGAATGGCGCGGCATTCATCGCATTCGTTCCCCGGTGCACATACGCCGTCCCGTGCAGCGCGTTCGTCCCCGATGCCGTGCTCATATCAATATGCGCGCCGCTGGTCGACCCCTGCTGCACGTCATACATCGACGTGTTCACGCGCAGTTCCTGAATCGATTCCGGCGCCGGTGTTGGCAAAGATTGCCCAATCGCCAAATAAGGCGATGCCGTGCTCTGAATAATTGCCGCGCTGCTGCTCGCCGCGCCGCTCACGCCGGTGTTGTTCACCACCCGCGCCGAAGCCACTTGGCTGGTGCTCTTCCCGTTAAACAGATTGCTGGCGTCCACGCCGTTCAGCAAAAAACTGTTGCTGGTATCGCGTTGCCCATTCGCCCAGATCGGCTGATTTCCCAGTCCGCTGTTCGCGCCCGTCCCGCTTGGCAATTCCGCGTTCACGCCCGGCGACAAAATTGCCAATCCCGTGAAGCTCCC
The DNA here is from genome assembly GCA_049691535.1 of Candidatus Acidiferrum sp. Lineage (GTDB taxonomy): Bacteria > Acidobacteriota > Terriglobia > Acidiferrales > UBA7541 > Acidiferrum. Next base: position 927 of record JBAVNY010000103.1, on the reverse strand, counting down.
CGTCGGCAATGGCACCGATTCAATCGCGTCTTTCTCCAAAATGTACCCGTTCGTCGTGTCTTCGGCATTCATCAACGGCGTCGCTTCCACTGTCACCGTCGTTCCCACTTGCCCCACCTTCAGCGTGGCATTCACCGTCGCAGTACGATCCGCTTGCACCACGATCGATGGCATCTTCGACGTGTCGAATCCATCGTGCGTAATCGTCAGCGTGTACGATCCAATCGGCAAATTCACAAACTCGTAGCTGCCCGCGTTGTTTGTTTTCTGCGCGCGCGTCAGCTTCGTTCCATCCGCCACCAGCGTCACTTGCGAATCGGTCAGCGCGCCGCCTGTCGCGTCCGTCACCGTCCCCGCGATTCCTCCCAGCGTCTGTTGCCCAAACGCGGCACTCGCATTCAAAAGTAGAATTCCCCAGCAAAGGCAGGATAAAACGCCAACAATTAAAAGTTTTCCAGCTGAATAGGTCATTCCGTGCAGCCTCCGGGCGATTTGCAAACGCAGATAATCCGCGATCGTCGCTCAGGAATTGACCAAGCAAATTCTCGTTGAATTGAATGTCACCCGGCTTGGCCCACCTGTTGCACAATGTTGCCGAGGAAATTAGTTCAATTCTGCGCAGATTCGAAACGCAATATTTAGTTTTCCTCGATTTGTTTTTCGACTGCTCTCGCGCGCCAATGCGCGCGCACTGCATCAGAGCGTCGCGTCGCGGCTTACAGGCCCCATACCTGCCGATTTCGTACAGCTGACAGGAGTCACTAAACGAGGAGCATATCCTGTGGAAAACAGCAGTGGCTCAAATTGGGTTTTTCAAATGCTGAACTCACGTACGGCTGCGCGACTGCGCCGAGTTGCCGGCGCAACCGATGCCTTGCGAAGAATTTTAGCCCTCCGCCAACGCCGTCTTCCTCGTGCGCGCCTTCA
>JBAVNY010000102.1:0-11629 GCA_049691535.1 Candidatus Acidiferrum sp. | reverse complement strand
ACTTTGGGAGAAACGGCGCAAGCGCGGCGGTGTACACCATCGGGGTCGCTGCCGCAACTGGCGGCTGGGCTTCGGAATTGGCGACGGGAGCTGCGGGCCGTGCCACTTCGATCGCGGGAACGACCTCGTGGTGCGACGCCAGAGAAGGCGGAACCGCGTTTTGTGCGCCAGGTAATTGCAATCTGGGAGCGGGCGCCGGCGCGATGTGCGATTTTGGCAGCATCGGCGCTGTGATATCAGTGTGTGGCACCGCTTGCGGAGCTAACGGCTTGCCCTGCGTATTGAAAGATGGAGCAGAGCTTGAGTTCGTGGGATGAAGCAAATTCGGCGCAGTGGCAAGCGTGCTGTGCGACTTCGGCAATGCCGGAGCGTTGGTGGAAAGCTGCGGGGCAACGACCGGCCGTTGCGGAGTTCGCCGCTCTGCGGGCTGAACAGACGCGGGGAGCGCGGCAGGCGAAACGCCCAAACTCGGCGCCACTCCGGGAGTAGCAACGCGAGCTGCCGGCGAATGCGGTGCAACATTGGCTAACGGCAGAGACGGCTTGGATGGCACGGGCAGATTCGACGAAAGATCAGGACGCCCGTTGCGCAACGCTGGAGAAGCTATTTGCGGCGAGAAAGGATCGCGCTTGGATGATGGCGCGACGCGTACGACCGGCTTGGAATTTTTGAACGGCACCAACTTCGGCGGGGCGAGAGGCACGTTCGGCTCCACGGGCATGGCGAGCGCCGGGCGCGTCAAATCCATCTGAAACAGAGACGGGGAGAGCGACTTGGCAGCCTCTTCCGCTTCGCGCGCAGCTTTTTCGCGACGGTAGCGACGAGCGACTTCTCCCAAACTGTCGGGAGCGGGGCTGTTCTCGGCGTCGAAGGAAGGCATTGCCGGTGCGTTCGCGGGATTCGCAGGTTCGTTCTTGCGGGCATCGACACGGGCGCGATCTTCATCAGTGAGAATCTTGGATTGCTTCAGGTCGTCATTAGTGTAAACGTGTGATTCTTTTTTCTGCTGCACGGCCGCGGCTTTGCGGGCTCGCTCTTTGCGCGCGGCTTCGGCGACGTCTTGCGGATCCTGAGCGCGCAGCGGTGCCGGTGGGATAAACAGCGAAGCGCATAACAGCGCCGACATGAACACACTTAGCGGGCGAGAAGGGTCCCGTCGTGCTGGGCGATGGCGACTCATAATCTTCCATGAATCCGCCCTGGGGGACGCCAGAGCTTGGCAACCTTAGGTAATTCTGGTTGGGATTGTAACCTGCGAAAGCCGGGGCAGGGCAATAGAATTTGCGCAAAAAGGTAACCCCCCAGGGGCATGGCCGGGGGTCGGCGGCAGAGCGCTGGAGTGCGTCAACCATTGGGAGAGCGGGGGAGGACAAGCGCAACCGCCAGGGTTCGTGGTGAGGAGACTAGCAGATGCAAGAAGTTGTCGCTCAAAGTGTATGACCAGAATACAATTTCTGAGGGCGGCGCGGGTTGCGCGGTTTACGAGGAGACGACTATGGCCAAGGCATATTTGCTGAAGACCGAACCAACCGAATACTCGTTCGAAGATCTGAAGAAAGATGGAGTGACCGAGTGGGATGGCGTTTCGAACCCAGTGGCACTGAAGAATCTGCGCGGGATGGAATCGGGCGACCGGCTGATTATTTATGAAACGGGAGACAAGAAAAGCGCGGTCGGCACGGCGAAGGTGGTGTCCGTGGACCCGGGCGACGGGAAGACGCCGGTGGTAAAGATCAAGTCGGGAAAGCCGCTGAAGAAGCCGGTGACGTTGGCGGAGATCAAAGCGAAGGAATTGTTTGCGGATTCACCGCTGGTGCGCATTGGCAGACTGTCAGTAGTGCCGCTGACGGAAGCGCAGTACGCAGCGCTAACCGGAGAATGAGCGACGCGGACTTTAAGGTCGCAGCCGCTGAATAGAACGTTTCGCTGAAGATCATGTTGGAACAAAAGCCCCACCCGGGATGAGCCTGGGTGGGGCTTGTCGTAGGGATGCGCGGATCAGGCGGCGGCACCGGCGGCGCGGGCGCCTTCAACTTCCAGGAGCTTGCCTGAGCGCACGTCGTAAACGAAGCCGTACACGGGAATGGAATTGGGGACGAGTGGGTGGGAGCGAATACGCGCGACGTCGTCGACAACGGCCTGCTTCTGATCTTTGATAGTGAGCCATTCGATGTATTCGCCGGCGCGCGAGCCGGGACCGTGGCCAACATCGCGGAAGCCGTTCGCAGTGAGCTCGGCGGTTTCCAGGCTGGAGTTGAGCAGATTGCGCATGACATCGTTGGTGAAGAATTCCATGCCGCAATCGGTGTGATGGACGACAAAGAATTCGCGGGTGCCCAGCAGCTTGTAGCTAATCACCAGCGAGCGAATGGCATCGTCGCTGGCCCGGCCTCCAGCGTTACGAATCACGTGGGCGTCGCCTTCCGCCAAGCCGGCAAATTTGGCGGGGTCCAGGCGCGCGTCCATGCAAGTAAGCACGGCAAAGCGGCGGGCCGGCGGCAAAGCGAGTTTGGACTTCTCGCCAAAATCGGCGGCATATTTCGCGTTGGCGTCGAGAACTTCTGAAAGAATTTTGCTCACGGCTTGCTCCTTAAAGTGAACGATTTGAATGCTTCACTGCGTTCGTTTCGCGTTGTCGCCAATCTCCAAAAACAAAAAAGCCCACGAAGAAAATCGCGGGCTGGTGGAGTTCAAGGACTAGTGCTGGTGGGGCTAGCCGCTCGGATGCTCCCGCCCACGGATGGGGCAACAGGTACACGCACAATCGAGGCACGGGAGGTTTTGGGAGAGCGAGCGAGAATGAACGCGGCAAAACATCGGAGCAGCAGGCTACGCCGAGGGAGAGCTGATGTCAATCAAGATCGACGGTAAGCGGCAAGTCGGGACTAAACGGCCGGCTGTAGAAGATCCCACTGGTTGCCGTACAGGTCTTCGAAAACGGCGACCGTACCGTACGGCTCGTGACGCGGCGCTTCGAGAAATCTCACGTCGTGGGACTGCATGTGTTGATGGTCGCGCGCGAAATTGTCGGTGAACAAAAACAGGAAAACGCGATCGCCAGCTTGTTTGCCAACGGCTTGGAGCTGCTCCGGAGTATCGGCTTCAGCGAGCAGCAGATTTGCAGAACGGGAGTCGGGAGGTGCTACGAGAAGCCAGCGTTTCGTCACGGAGAGTGGCGTGTCTTCGACCACGCGGAATCCGAGCGCTTGGGTGAAGAAGGCGAGTGCTTCGTCGTAATTGCGAACCAGCAGCGTGACATGAGCGATGGATTGCGCCATTGCGTGAGGATTATCCCACGGTTGCGAAGCGGTGCGTCGAATCACTGACTGCGGAACGGTGGGCTGCTATAGGTTGTGCAGGCGGCGTGCGCGCTGAGAAAGGACTTTATGTTGTGCGCTAAACGGCAGTGGGTCATCGCGTTTTTGATTTTCATGGCATGTGGCATATGTATATTCGCGAAAGATGGTGACTTGATGGTGGGGAAGGCGCGTGAAGGCGCGTTGCGTGAAGGGAAACCGTGTTCGTTCACATTAACGCTGGAGACCGGAGATTTTGCGCAGTTAAATCTCGATCCGCGGGGAAAGGAAGTTGTGGTTCTAAGTTACGACCCAGCTAGCCATCGTTTTCGTGGAGCAAAGATCGGGCCGGGCCAAGGCGCTTTCGACTTCATTGCGGAACGAGCGGGCGCCTACCGAATTGACATCAGCGCGGAAGATAAGACGGCGGACGGAATGTTTACCATTACGCTTGAGAAGATCGTGGCGGTTTCAGCGCGGCTCGCTCCCGGCAAACCACGGTATGAGAGTCCCCGCATCGCGGCGCTGAGAACGTCGCTGGCGAGTGGCAAGCCGGAAAGTGTGAACGAGTTTTGGGAGGAGATTCAGAAACAGGGCACGCCGCTGATCGAACCGCTAGCCGGTGATAACGAAAACATGCTGGTGACCTTTCTCTGGAGGGGGGCGCCGGGCACGCAGAATGTTTTTGTGGCGCGACTGCCGTATGCCGCCGCGATGCCGGACGACTACTACATGAAGTGTCTGGGCGAGACCGACGTCTGGTACGCCAGCGTGGCGACGGATAGGAAAACGCGATTTACTTATAGGCTGGCGCCGAATCTTCCTCCGTTTCGCGGAGTGGCCTACGGTATCGACAACGACATGATCGCAATGTTTGCGGCGGCGGTGCGACCGGATCCCCTAAATCCGAAGCGGTGGCGTGTTGATCCGCAGAGCGTCGATGCGCCCGAGTATCTGGGCGATTCCATGGTGGAGATGCCCGATGCGCCGGCGCAGCCCTGGCTGACGGAGAGGCCGGGCATTATGGCCGGACAAGTAGAAAAGCGTCAGTTTGAAAGTGAAATGATGAAAAACGAGCGGGAGATTGCTGTTTATCTCCCGCCCGAATATTCAAAAAGCGCGAAAGCATATCCACTTCTGGTGCTTTTCGATGAACAGGCCTATGTGGGTGATGCAAATCAAGCTATGCTGGTGCCCACGCCGACAATTCTGGACAACTTGATCGCTGCGCGGCGTATTCCCACGATGCTCGCGTTATTCGTCGGCAATGCGCCCGGGGCCCGCGGTCGCGAGCTGCCCTGCAACGCTGCGTTTTCAGACTTCCTGGTTTCGGAATTGTTGCCGTGGGCTCATGGTCTCTACAATTTCACAAGCGATCCACGGCGGGTCGTGATCGGCGGCTCCAGTTTTGGCGGACTGGCCGCCACGTGCGCGAGCCTGCGACACTCGGAGACATTTGGAAACGTCTTGTCGCAATCAGGTTCATACTGGTGGACCCCGGAAAATCCTGAAAACTCCTCTGCCACGGGACACGGAGCTGAACCCAACTGGGTAGCGAAACAATTCATAGCCAGCCCGAAGTTGGCGTTGCGCTTCTACCTGGACGCTGGCAGCGAAGAAGTCGATTTCTCCGGCAAAGGCGATTCCATTTTGCTTACCAACCGAAACCTGCGCGATGTGCTGCTGGCAAAGGGTTACGAAGTGCACTTCCAGGTGTTCGCGGGCGGTCACGATTATTTAAGTTGGCGCGGCACCTTAGCTGACGGGTTAATTACATTGTTGGGCAGCGAGCAGTAGCGAGCTGCTAGTGGTTAGCACCTACGGAGCTTTCGAACGAGCACGCAACGTGCCGCGACTGAAACGGGCCTCGGCCGGTAAGTAAAGGGAATCCTGAGAATGCTGGTTACGCCTGCTTCGCTTGTTTCTTAGCCAGGAGTCGGACGGCCTGACGATCTCCGGCGCGCGCTTCTTTGGCGGTCTGTGCTGCGGTTTCCGTTGCTTCCTGCAGCGCGGACTGGGCTGCACTGCTGATGGTAACCGTGTCTTTCGGCGCGCTGGATTTGCTCGGTGCCTTGGACGGTACCGATTTCTGCGAGGACGAAGCTGGTTGCGCCACTGGGGCCTTGCTTGCCTCGACAGCCACAGGATTAGCGTGGGTCGCACTGGTAATGGATAGGGCCATTTGTGAGGTCCTTCGTGCCTCGCAACTTCCATCGGCCGGGAGTCGAAATACTTTAGTCGCGCCTTTTACCCGAATTGGCAAGCCTACCGAGATGTTACCTTCCCGGCGCTGCTGATGGCGTTCTTGTAGAGTTTTCCATCTTTTATGATGACGAGAATGTTGTTCGCTGCGTCTTCGAGCAGTTTAATGTTGGCAATCGGATCGCCGTTGACGATGAGCAGGTCGGCAAGTGCTCCTTCTTCGATGACGCCGAGTTTGCCTGGATAGGGATTGCGCGGACCAGAGAGCGCGAGGAGTTCCGCGTTGTCGGCGGTCGCCATCTTCAGGGCTTCTGCGGGGGTATACCAGCGCACCATTTTGGTGAGCTGCTGGGTCTGCGTTGCAAGATTCTCCGGACTAAACAGGATGTCCGTGCCCCAAGCCGTTTTGACGTGATACTTCTTCGCCAAGCCGTACGCGGTGTCGGTCCCGGCAAACATGGTCAATTGCTTGACACGATTGGGCGACCCTTCGGCATAGGTCGAGGGCTGATCATCCGTGAAGGGCTGCAAACTCCACCAGATTCCTTTTTCAGCCATTAATTTCACAGTAGGCTCGTCGAGCAGTTGGCCATGATCGATGCATTTCACGCCGGCTTCCATAGCTTGCCTCACCGCACGCGGCGTGTAGGCGTGAACGGTGACGTAAGTGCCCCAATTTTCTGCCGCCTCTACCGCGGCATGAAGTTCTTGCACGGTGTATTGCGTGACGTCGAGCGGGTCAAAACTGGAGGAGACACCTCCTCCCGCCATCAACTTGACCTGCGTGGCGCCTAGCGCCAACTGTTCGCGCGCACGAAGCCGCACCGTGCTGGCATCATCCGCGATTTCGGCTGCACCAACCCGCTCGGAATGAGTGAAGCTGCCGGGTGCGGCGGGAAGATCGGTAGGCAGACGGAAGTCGCCATGTCCGCCGGTCTGCGAAATCATTGCGCCCGATGGCCAGATGCGCGGGTCGGGCTGAAAATCGAGGTCGATGGCCTTCTTCAGGCCGAAGGAAGGTCCACCCAGATCGCGCACACTGGTAAAGCCGCGCATCAACATGGCGGTGGCGGCGCGGGCCGCGACGAGATTTATGAAGCCAATGTCACTGGTCATCACCGCAAGCTGCGACAGGCTACTGAACATCAGGTGCACGTGAGCGTCAATGAGGCCGGGCATGAGGGTGCGGCCTGCGCCGTCGATGAGGGTGAGTGCCGTTCCACTCGGCGCGGCAATTGGAGTTGCTGAGATTTTGGTAATCTGATTTCCGACTACCAGAACGTTCACACGTGCGGAGAGCTTGTCAGTGCCATTAAAAATGCGAACGTTCTGAATCAGAATGGCAGTAGAGGACGCAGATTGTGCTGCCGCAGAAATGGCCAAGCTCAATACTGTCAAGGCGAACGTAAGGCCCGAAACACAGAGACAAAGAGGCGTTTCCCAGAGATGGACAGATGCATAGGCGAACGATGAATAACAGGCCTTAAAGGGCGCGCTTGCAGCTCAGAAATGAACCCGGGAGCGGGACGGCGGTGCGCCATTCTTTAGCATTTGGGATTCAGGGTGTCAACGGAGGTGAGCTTGTTCGGGTTAGACCGACGGACTTATAATTGAGGGCTGACATTTATGGGAGGAAGCTTTTATGGCGACTGCTGAAACAAAGGTGCATGTGACGGAATTTGCGAACGAGCCATTTATCGATTTTTCGAACGCCGACAATCGCAAGAAGATGCAAGATGCGCTGAAGAGAGTGCACGATGAATTTGGGCGCGAGTACCCAATGTGGATTGGCGGGCAGAAAATAATTACGACCAGCAAAAAGAAGTCCACGAACCCTTCGCGGCCCTCGGAAGTGATTGCCGTTTTTCAAGATGCGTCCAAGGACCAGGCGACTCACGCGATTGAGTTCGCCAACACTTACTTCAATACGTGGCGGAAAGTGCCGGCGGAGACTCGCGCTTCCTATCTATTCAAGACCGCACAGATTATTCGCGAACGAAAGTATGAGCTGGCGGCGCTGGTGTGCTACGAAGTTGGCAAATCATGGATCGAAGCCGATGCCGACGTGGCGGAAACCATCGATTTTTGCGAATTTTACGGGCGCGAAATGTTGCGTCTGGCGGAGCCACAGAAATTGACGCCGATGCGCGGCGAGCGGAATTATCTGGTGTACATCCCGCTGGGCGTCGGCGCGATTATTCCGCCCTGGAATTTCCCCATGGCCATTATGGCGGGATTGGTGGTGGCGTCGCTGGTCACCGGGAACACGGTGGTGTTGAAGCCGGCGGCGGATTCGCCCACCATTGCCGCTAAATTCCTGGAAATCCTGCATGAGGCGGGTGTACCTAAGGAAGCAGTGCAATTCCTGACCGGGTCGGGCGGGGTGATTGGCGACACCATCGTGCAGCATCCCAAGACGCGCTATATCGGGTTCACCGGCTCCAAGGAAGTGGGCCTGCGAATTTCCGAGCTGGCGGGGAAGGCCGCTCCCGGGCAGATCTGGATCAAGCGGACTGTGCTGGAAATGGGCGGTAAAGACGGCATGATCGTGGACGACGAGGCCGACATCGACGCAGCCGTAGAAGGCACGGCAACGGCGGCGTTTGGCTATCAGGGGCAAAAATGCTCGGCGTGTTCGCGCGTGATCGTCAGCGAGAAAATCTACGATACGTTTTTGAACAAGCTGGTGGAGCGCACCAAGAAGATCAAGGTGGGACCCAGCGACGATCCGGAGAACTACATGGGCCCGGTGATTAATGAAGCGGCCATGAAGGGCATTCTCGGCTACATCGATGTCGGCAAGAAAGAAGGCCGATTGATGACTGGCGGCGGGCGCGCGGCTGGCGACGGCTATTTCATCGAGCCGACGATTATTGCGGACGTGGACCCCAAGTCGCGGCTGGCGCAGGAAGAAGTGTTTGGTCCGGTGCTGGCGGTGATCAAGGCGAAGAATTTCGATCAGGCCATGGAGATTGCGAATAACACCGAGTTTGGATTGACCGGCGCGGTGTACTCAAAGAATCCGGAAAAGATTCGGCGCGCGGAGGAAGAATTCCACGTCGGCAACTTGTATTTGAACAGGAAATGCACCGGAGCGATGGTGGGCGCGCATCCGTTTGGTGGGTTCAATATGAGCGGAACCGATTCAAAAACCGGCGGCAAGGATTATTTGTTGCTGTTCTTGCAGGCGAAAGCTGTGGCGGAAAAGGTGAGTTAGAACGGCGAAAAAAAACTTACCACAGAGATCGCTGAGCTAAGAGCACAGAGGTCACGGAGAATGGCGAGGGGCGGATGAATATCCGTCCCTTTTTTATTCCGCGATAGCGGGAGAGCCGGACACGAATTTCAGCACGCGGTAAACGGGATAGCTGCAGGCCAGGGCGACCAGGGTGAGGATGCTGTTGGTGCGATCTTCGCGGACCGCTTCGATCAGGAAGCCAACCGAGCCGATCAAAGCGATTGCGGTAGTCCAAGGGTAGCCCCACGCGCGATAGGGCCGGGGAAGATTTGGTTCACGGGAGCGCAGAAGAAACAACGAGATAAAGGAGAGCAGGTAATTCGTAACGAAGAAAAACGCAAGCATGGCGATGATGCGATCGAAGCTGAAGATGGCGAAAGCTACTCCCACCAAGGCGCTGAGCAGCAGACCGACGGTAGGCGTGCCACCTTTGTTGATGCGGGAAACGGTGCGGAAGAACAGGCCGTCGCGACTCATAGCGTAAATAACGCGTGCGCCCATAAGGTGAAGCGCGTTGAGGCTGCTGAACAGCGCGATGATCATAATGGAGCGGAAGATCGCGTCGCCGCTGGCTCCGAACACACGCTGGGCCGCGAGGCCGAGAGAAAAATTGTTGCCGGCGATGTCGCGCATGGGCAGCACGTAGAGAACGGCGGCGTTGACCAGCAGATAGATGGTAACGACAGAAAAGAGGCTGGCAAAAATGGCGCGCGGAACCAGGTAGCCGGGATTCTTGATTTCGTCGCCAAAATAGATCACGCCGTCCCAGCCATCGTAGGTGTATACGGTGGCTTGAATCCCGAACAGAATCGCGGTGATCAGCGCGGCTCCAACGGGAATGATGACCGGAGCTAGATGTTGCGACGAGGCTACGGCCTCCGCAGCTTGACGAACGTGCCCGCCCATCGAGAAGCAGGCAATCACCATAATGAAGAACAACAGTCCTTTGAGGACCGTAGTGAAATTCTGCACCTTGCTGCCCATGCTGATGCTTTTCCATTGCAGAATCGCGAACAGAAGAATCGCGGAGACGGCCGTGAACTTGATGCGCGAAATATCACCAACCCCGGCGAGCGTGAACGAACCATCGAACGCTGGAAACAGATGCGCCATGTATTCGCCAATCACGATGCCGACCGCGCCGGTGGTGCCGCATGTGGACAGCCAGTCGCTCCAGCCAACGATGAAGCCCGCGTAATCGCCCAGCGCCCGTCGCGAAAAATTGTACTGGCCACCGCTGCTGGGAACACAGGAGCCGAGTTCGGCGAGTTGGAAGGCACTGACCAGGGCGTAAAAGGCTCCGATAAACCATACGCAAAAGAAGAGCCAATGGTTCGGGAGGCGCGCGGCAATGTCTCCGGGAGTGCGCACGATGCCGGCGCTGATGGTGTTGCCGACGGCCACCGCGATGCCGAAACCTACACCCAAAATTTTCAGGAGTTTGCCGCGTTCTTTGCGTGGATGTGTGGGAGGCAGGGACTGCGCAGAGGCGAGCGGTGCGTCAGTGGTGGTCGACAATGGGCGTTCTCATTGGCACGGCGGGGATAGGCGCCATCATACCCGAAATGCGGGAAAAGGAAGGGCAAATCGCATTGGAAGGTCGAAAATAGGAAATCGAAAATTGAAATCCGGAATTCGACGCCCGAATCCGGAGCTTGCTGGATTAGCGATCTTGCGGACCTGGAGCAGAACATGTTGCGCCCGTACAAATACGGCGCGAAACGGTGACCCGTTAGCTCATTTTTGGGGCGCGCGGAGAAGCGGAGTCGTCGAGAAGTTCGAGGTGCGAAGAGACTGGGGAGGAGTCTGGTAGCACGCGAATCGAGGAGCAGTCGTTGATGACCCAGTCGGCGCCCGCGGAACGTAGTTCTGCGTCGTTCGTTGTCGTGCGAATCGCGATGACGCGCGCGCCTGCGGCTTTCCCGGAACGTGTGCCAGAAGGAGCATCTTCGATTACGACGCAATCCTGCGGAGCGAATCCCAGCAGGGCAGCACCTTTTAAATACGGTTCCGGATCAGGCTTGCCGCGTTGAATGTCACTGGCGCTAACCAGATTCTTCACGAATTGCCATTGGCCCGCGGCACGAAGACGCACCTCCGCAAGAGCCCGCGTCGCAGAAGTGACCACCGCGAATTGCGAAGTAGAGATGCAGGCGAGGAGCGACTGCGCTCCGGGAAGCGCCACGACATCGGCCAGGTCTTCAATCTCGCTTTCTTCCATCCAACGATCTTCGGCGCGGTGCGTCTCGGGCGTGGCGTTGGCGAGCAGTTCGCGGATCGTGCTGATACTGGTGCGGCCATGCGCCGCTTTCACGATGCTATGCGGATCCATATTGTGCCTGGCCGCCCAACGAGCCCACACGCGCGCGACGGCGGGGGTGGAGTCCACCAGCACGCCGTCCATATCGATAAGCAGGCCCTTGCAAACGATTTGCGTCATAGCTTTATTCTATCTCGCGAGCGGCGGTTTGGTTGGTTCCAATCGCTGGCGCACTAGTTTGGCGCGGAAAGCGAGTAGGCAAGCGTTTCGAACGCCCGCGCACAATCGTCGCCACTGGAGGAACGTAACTAGTTCGCGGGCGAAGTAGAAATAGCTAAATGGATCAGAAATGAATGGGGTGGGAGACGGGGATTGAACCCGCGACATTCGGTGCCACAGACTAACCATTAGTTGTAGGACTGTGCAGAATACAAAGGTTTTGACCGTGCCAGAGCCTCTTCAGCGGCGTCATTTGGGCCTGATTGGGACTGTTTTTGAGTACGATTTTGAGTACGCTTTTGGGTTCTGTCGAAGGCCTTGTCCAGCTTCCGCATAGCGGCTTCGGATTGTTTCCGGTCAGTCTTGATGTAATGCTTGCGCGTCACCTCGACGGATGCATGTCTGAGAATCTGC
>JBAVNY010000101.1:0-5328 GCA_049691535.1 Candidatus Acidiferrum sp. | reverse complement strand
CCCTGGTGTTGATGCTTGGTTACGAATCGAAGAGTGAGCTGTTAGCCGCAAGTAGCGTCTTGGAAATGGCTCTCGACGTCGACCTTGGCCAAGAAACGCCTTTGTCGGGAAGTTCTGCCGAACCGCGGCTTATTCAACCAGTCGAAATTGAATGGAAGAGAAAGAACGGTACGAGCCTGAGAGCCAGGATCAGTGGTCGCAACGCCTTTGATGAACAGGGCAATTTCAATGGTTGTGAAATCATCGCTGTGGATGTTTCCGCCCAGCGCGCGCTTGAGGATCAACTGCGCCTGCAGGCATCCAGCGATTCGTTAACTGGACTGGCGAATTACCGGCAGCTTTTCGAAGTACTGCACGCGGAGATCTCGCGTTCGAAGCGCACCGGGCGTGAATTTTCTCTGCTGTTGCTTGATCTGGACGGGCTGAAACACATCAACGATCAATTCGGCCATTTGGCGGGAAACCGCGCTTTGTGCCGTCTCGCTCGCATCATGGCGGATTGCTGCCGCTCCATAGATACCGCGGCGCGCCACGGCGGCGATGAGTTTGCGGTGGTGCTGCCAGAAACAGGATTAGTTGCGGCCATGCTGGTGGCAGATCGGATTTGCGACCTGCTTGCCAAAGATGTAGAAGCTCCTCTCCTTTCGGTCAGCGTGGGAGTCGCCAATTATCCACGAGATGCCGATACGACCGGCGCTCTGCTGCACGCGGCAGATAAGGCCCTCTACGCGATGAAAGGCATTCAGCCAAACTCTTCGATTCATCCCAAGTTCTCGAATGTCTCCTCAACTGATCGCAGCGGTGGTGGGATGGCCTCTGAACGTAAGGCCGGTCCGACCGCGGAAGAGGGAAGAGCATGACTAAAGGTCAAGGTGAGTCGTTGAACAGATTTCAGCGACGCCATGTATCCAGTCGTATGGATGGCCGGGTACAGTTTTTGCTAAATGGGGAGGAGCATTTACTTTCCGCCATCGCCTCTCGTGCTTCGCTACGAGGGATTTTGAACGGAATCTGCAGCGCTCTGAACTTTCAGATCGGCAACGTGGTTTCGCTTATCGCCCGGCCTGGAAACGATGGCTGGGATCTTGGAGAAGGGGCGCTAAAAGCCGCGCTTTGCGGCCTCTTTATGTTTAGTTCCGAGAGTATTCTGGCCGAGGACGGCGAGGTGTTGGGAAATTTTGAAGTGTATTGCTGTGTTTCGCGAAAACCCACGCACAACGAATCTCAATTGATCAAACGAGCTGGCTGTTTAGCCACTGTTGCGATTAAATTGATCGACGAGACAGAGAGCGGAAGCGATCAGGCACAGCGAGGTAACTGGGCTGGGCTCATTATTGCGAACGATTGGTCGTTGTCGCTGAACTAACGTGCGAGCGGTTCGGTTCATCGTCCCGACTGCAAGTCCAATGGGAATGAGTTCGAATTCGAATAAGGATTGCAAAGATTCTAAGTCGAAGTTAGTCGTGAAGCACGACACTCAGCAGGGAGCTATTGATTTCCAACCCGTTCTCGGTACCGATGAAGCCCAATTTCTTGAATTTGTTCATGAATAGATTCACGCGCGAGCGAGTCGTGCCAATCATCTCCGCCAACGTTTCCTGAGAGACCTTAGGCAGTATCTTCTGCGGTTCGTCGTTCTTTCCATAGCGGGCAAGCAGAAGGAGCGCCCGGGCCAGGCGCTTTTCCGTGGAGTTGAAAAGTTGGTCGACCAGATCCTCTTCCACGCGGATGTTCCTCGATAGCATATAGGCGATGAATCGGTCTGAGAACTCGTGCTCGGCGTGGAGGATACGGATCATCTCCTCCTTTTCAATCACCAGCACCGTGGTGGGTACCGTACTCGTCGCGGACCCCATGCGAATGGACTGACCGGCAAGACAGCCTTCACCGAAAAAATCTCCCGGCTTGAGGACCGCGACGACGGCTTCCTTTCCGGTGGTATTTACAACGGACAACTTGACGCTGCCCTTCTGTAAGTACATGACGTGTTTGGCGGAATCACCTTGCGCAAAAATGGTGTCGCGCTTGGAGTAGTCGACGACTTTTCTAGCAACGCCGGCGGAGTCCAGGAACGCCTGTGCGTCGAAGGTCATTCCCCTGTTAACGTCGTTTCGCCTTGGAATCACGGCTTTTGCCATACCTATAGTTCATATCCTATCACCGAGCGTACCCTTACGTACAAAAAACGGAACTGTGTTTAAGCGAACAGATTTACCGTCTGGTTTCGACTAGTGTGCTGCTTGTAGGGGAAGGAAGAGACGAAAGCGAGAGGCAATGCCAAACGCTATCGCCTCAGTCACACACATAAGTACCCAGTTCCCATCCCTTTTTGTATTCGCACCAGTCCTCGAACCAAACGACAAACCAAGCAAAACGGACGGCCTCGGGGTGTCTTGGTGCGAAGAAAGAAGTGCACAACATGCCTTTAATGCAAATCGTTATCGCTCTAATCGTGGTCGGCGTCCTGCTGTGGTTGGTAAACCGGTTCATCCCGATGCAGAGCAGTATCAAGTCCATTTTGAACGGAGTGGTGGTTATCGCTGTGGTTTTATGGCTCCTTAACGTGGTTGGGGTTTTTCATTCCCTCTCCCGTATTCGCGTTGGGTGACGCGCCACGCAAGCAGTTGCAGTCCACCCAGAAATTTGCCCGCGCCTAGCGAGCCTGGACGGGACAGCAGGTATCAGGTCAAAGCAATGGAGAACAATTATGAAAATTACTGGATTCGTCAGTACGATCGCGCTTCTGGTTATGTTTGGAATGGCCACACCGGCCAACGGCCGGCAGGATCATCCCGCGCAACAAGAAGACAAGCCTAAACCTCAGGAACAAGGCAAACCGCAAGAGCATCAGCAGAGCAAGCCTCAAGAGCGACAACAGCCGGAAAAGCCTCAACAACAGGAGCGGCAGGCCCCGCAGCCGCAGGCCAAGGGTCAGCAGGAGCAGCAACAGAAGCAACAGCAACAACACGCGCAGCAGGCGCAGTCTGACAAACAGCAACAACAACATGAGCAGCAGCAAGCCAAAGGTCAACAGGAGCAGCAACAGAAGCAGCAGCAACAACACGCCCAGCAACAGGCGCAGTCTGATAAGCAGCAGCAACAACATGAACAGCAACAAGTCCGGAGTCAGCAGAACCAACAACATGGCGAGCAGCAATCGAACGCACAGGCACAGCGCTCAGGCCAAAACTATGTGCCAGTTAAAATGCAATCTCAGCAGGAGCAGCATCGCCAGGAAGGCGCACAGCAGTCCGCTTGGCAAGAGCATCGCGCACACAACTGGCAGTCCGAGCACCGCGACTGGCAACAACGCGGCGGCTACAACGGCTACCGCATTCCCGAGGACCGGTACAACGGCTACTTCGGATCAGGTCATTCCTTCCGCATCTACAGTTACCCGGTAATGATGGTTGGCGGATATCCACGTTTCCAATACGGCGGATTCTGGTTCAGTCTGGTTGATCCCTGGCCGGAATATTGGTCCAACAACTGGTACGACAACGACGACGTGTACATCACCTACGCGGACGACGGCTACTACCTCTACGATCGTCGATATCCCCGGGATCGAATCGCCGTTTCCGTCTACGCAGACTGACGGTTGCGGAGCGCATCCTGGAAAGCGGATCTGCCCCAGCGCCGCCGACCCTCACAGAAGGAGAGTCGCTGGGGCAGAAAACGTAGATACATCGAGAAATAGGATTCATCTCGCGAGGAGCACAACATGCTTGGAACTATCTTGATCATCTTGTTGGTGTTGGCACTGTTCGGAGCTTTACCGCGTTGGTCGCACAGCCGGAGCTGGGGTTACGCCCCGACGGGCGGTTTGGGTCTGGTCCTGCTGGTGGTGGTTGTTCTGGTGTTACTCGGCCGTATGTGAACCTAAACGCACCGGAGTGTAACGTCTCTCATAAAGTTCGGATCGGAGCTTTCCGTGAATGACTCGAATCGACGTGTAGTCAAGTTTCTCCAGAAAGAGATTAAGACCTATGCGGCTCTGTCGCTCTTTTTGACCCGGAAAGGGACTAAACAACATGTTCATGTGGGCGCGACAGTGGTTCTGATCAGTCCCTTGTTTTACAAAGAGAGAATGAAAGAAGCGAAGAAGCTTGTGAATGAACTAAGAAACGCAAACTAAAAAGAAACGAAAGAGTATTCCGCCTGGGGGTTGGCAACGCGGAACCCTCTCTTAACGAAAGCCGGTTGAACGCCCTTCAACTCCAGAATTGTTGATTCATCTAATTCTCATAAACGAAGTCTTGACCTGGGAGGTCCGCAATGAAGAACTACCTAGCAATTGCAGCGTGTTTCACTCTTGGCGCAGCCCTACTACCCGCGCAGGAATTAAACAAGGAACAAAAACGCCTGGAAGAAAGTGGCGTGGTGATGCAGGAAGTGCTCAACATTCCAGACAGCATTCCTCATGACCTTCTCGAAAAAGCAGAATGCGTGATCGTGTTTCCTTCGGTCATGAAGGCCGCGTTTATTGTCGGTGCCGAGTACGGACGCGGGGCAATGGTTTGCCGCACAGGTGAAAAGTTTCGTGGTCGCTGGGGAGCTCCGGCTATGTATGCACTTGAAGGCGGCAGCTTCGGTTTCCAGATTGGTGGCGAAGCCACCGATTTGATCCTGCTGGTCATGAACGACAGAGGCATGGAATCGATTCTGAGCAGCAAGGTTAAGCTGGGAGCCGACGCTTCCATTGCAGGCGGGCCCAAGGGACGTGACGCGTCCGCGGACACCGACGCCTGGATGCGCGCCGAGATCCTCAGTTACTCCCGTTCCCGCGGTTTGTTTGCCGGCGTTTCTTTGGAAGGGTCCACACTGCGCCCCGACGATGATGCCAACGAACAAGTCTATGGACACGCCATCAAGGCCAAGGAAATCGTAAGAAGCGAGCACATGCATGTGCCGGCGACGGGCCGTCATTTCGTCGACGTACTGGAGAAGAACGCACCGCGTAACGAGTCGAAGGAAGCCGCTTCGAATCAGAGGTAAATTCTTCCATCCGTGGGCTTGCCGGGATAATTCCCGGCCCGGCAAGTCACTGTCCCTTTACGCAATTGAGATTCCTGGTTTTCGGCAGAAACGTCCATTAACGCACAGTATTGCGAATCACAAACGCTGATACTGGAATCCTCGCAGTTTCTAGAAGGAGACTCATGTTTAAGATAGCTGCTATCACCCTCGCGGTCGTGGTGTCCTTTGGGGTGTCGGCGCGAGCGCAGAATTCCGCGCCCATTCCAGCCGACTCCAGCAATCCCACACCCACTTATCGAATCAACGTGGTCAGCCGTACCACTCAGGCGGTGAGTTACAAACACCGGA
>JBAVNY010000100.1:0-5378 GCA_049691535.1 Candidatus Acidiferrum sp. | reverse complement strand
CAGGCGGCGCGGGATTCCAGTCGACAAAGGTGATTCCAAGTTCTCCCGCTTGCGGCGCGGAAACGGCGATAACGATGACGTTTTTCTGGCCGGCGTGCACAAAGGGGGTAACGTCGAAGCGAAAACGCCGGAAAGCGCCGACAACTTCATTGGAGCCGGCGATTCTTTTGCCGTTGATCCAAATCTCTGCGCGGTAATTAATTCCGTGGAAGCCCATCCACAAGCGTTTGCCCTGAAAGCGCTTGGGAACTTCGAACTCGTCGCGATACCACCAGGGTACGGCGTAGGGACTGTTGGCAGGCATGTCCAAGTTGGCGAACTGACCACCGATGGGATATTCCACGCCGGGCACAGAGCGCAGATTCATTCCGAAGTAGGGATCTTTATAGACGCCGTTTTCTACCAGGACGGCGAACACGGTTTTTGGAATGGAAGTTGGATACCAGTCGGTGGTGTCGAACGTAGCGGATGACACTTGCTCGCCGCTGCCGTTCACTTTTGCCGAGGATTGAACCTTCCAACCATTACTTAAGACAATTTCGGGATCATCCGCGGGATTGGCGCGAAGCGGGGAGGAACTTGAGAGACCAGCAGCAATCGCGAATGCCACGAAACATGCCCATTTAAATCGATTCATGACGAGGTTTTCTCCCGGGTGAGGCCGATGGCGCAGTGTAGCGCGTGAATTTCCGGCTGACAAGGGTCGCAATCAAAAAAAAGACGCCCCAACCGAAGTCAGGACGTCTCCGTGAATCGAATTAAATTGAGCTACTCGCCAGATTTTGGAAGGTAGATGGCCGCCGGGGCGATCAATTCCACGTCTGGAACTTCGGTTTTCACCTTGACGCTTTGATATTTGCCCTTGGAACCACCACCTCCCGCAACGGTCAGGAGGTATTGGTTGCCGAGATGCTGACCAATTTCGTCGAAGTACGGTTTGAGCGAGACGGGCATGCCGGAGCCGAGAAAATAGGATTCGGCTCCGGTATCTTCGGAGAGCTTGTCGATATTGGACTGGGCGTTATTCAGCAAGAAGAAGGAACGGCCGCGATGGCCGGAGCTGGGATAATAAACGCTCCAGATATTGGTGTTTTGGCGCTGGGCGCGTTGGATGAGCGGATCGAGATCAGGGTAGAAGGGTCCAAAACCGCCGCCGCGGAAATAGTCGATACCAGAGCTGATCAGCAAGATGGATTGACGAGCATTTGGATTCTGGGCGCCCGAGGGCCAACGCTTGAGCATGTCGATCATGGCCAGGTAGGGACTGGAGCCAATGGCTCCCAGGCCCATGGGAATGCGCAGGGCTTTCGCAGCGAGTTCATGATTGTCGGTAAAATCCTGGGCGACCATGGTGGAGTTATTGCGAAGATAGCCGATGGCGATCATCGTGGAGGGCGGCTGGGCCATGATGAATTCTTTCAGGTATTGCCATTGGCCTGCGGCAGTGCTGTCGAGCGAATCGTCAATCAGGATCGCCAGGAAAAGCTTGTCGCCCTTTTTCCAGTCGGCAATCTGTTTGCGCTCTTTTCCGAAGGATAACTGCAAATCATCTTTCGATATCGGAGGCGGTGCTTCTTTCTTCGATACAGCAGTTACGGTGAATGTAGCGTTTCCCGAGGAACCTTTGGATTGTGCCTGGGCCCATCCACCGCACATCAGCAAGAGTGTTACGAGAAACACTCCTACACTTGCGAGCCTCTTTTGGTAGTTCATGTGATTCTCCTATTCTTCTACTTCCGGTTAGATGCGGGCGAATCCGCTAATGCGTATATCACGTTTCGCCTTGGAATTTCAGCCTGTCTGTCAACGCCAGGACATCTCGCGCTTGGCTCAATAACTCGAGGCTGAGCAGGGTGCGGGCAGGCCAGGTTACCAATCCGCAGTTTTAGACTTCCCCTAACGGTGTGGGCGCATCACGGTGCGCTAACCTGAAAAGGTATGTCGTCAACGCTTACGATGCCCGCCGAACCTGGAGCTGCGCCCGAAATGGGGCCAAGTAACGGGCCTAAAAGACCTTGGGTTTATGGGCCGTGGCTCGACTTGATGGTCGGGTGCGGTGCGTGGTCTGCGCCGCTATTGATATTGACCACCTACACGGGACGGTTTACGCCAGCCACGTGGTCTTTCGCGTTCTATTTTCTGGCGCTGCTGTTTAATTATCCGCATTTTATGGCCACGATTTACCGGGCCTATCACTCCTACGATGAATTCACGAAATACCGGTTCTTTACGGTGCATGTGGCGCTGCTACTGGCGGTGACGGGATTAGTTGCGCATCTTTGGTACCCGCTGCTTCCGTGGATTTTCACGTTGTACATCTGTTGGAGCCCGTGGCATTACACCGGGCAAAATTTCGGATTGTTGATGATGTTTGCGCGCCGGACGGGCGTGGTGCCCACGGAACAGGAGCGTCGCGCGCTGCGGTTGGCGTTTGTGGCGTCGTTCGTGATGCTGATGGTCAGCTTCCACACTGGACCCTCCAACGACCCACTGATTCTGTCTCTCGGGCTCGCTGCAAAATTTACGACGCCGGTACGGTTGCTACTGGCGGCGTATTTCGTGGTGGCGAGCGGATGGGCGCTGCATTCGTTGTCGCGGCGCAGTTCGTGGAAAGCGCTGCTACCTACGGCGACACTGGTTGTTACGCAATTCACGTGGTTCCTTTTGCCGGTGCTAATCGAAGTGCTGAGCGGCCGGGAAGTACCGCAAATTCGCTATTCCAGTGGAATACTGGCAGTGATGCACTCCGCGCAATACCTGTGGATCACCAGCTATTACCAGGCGAAAGAAGCGCGTGCCAATCAAAAAGCAGCGTGGAGTTTTGGCTGGTATATCGTAACGCTCGTGGCCGGGGGTATTGCGTTATTTATCCCGGGTCCGTGGATTGTCAGCCGCGTGTTTCATGTGGACTTTGCGGCCAGCTTTTTAACATTTACAGCGCTCGTCAATCTGCATCACTTCCTCTTGGACGGAGCCATCTGGAAGCTCCGTGATTCGCGCATTGCATCATTGCTATTGAATAAACTCGAATCGGGGAAAAAAGTTGCGGTGGCCGCGCCAAATGCCTTCGCGCGTGGCTTGCACTGGCTGGCGAGCACCAGTCCTGCGGCGCGGGCGCTACGAATTTCTGCCGTGGCGCTTCTTCTGCTATGGGGCGGGATTGACCAAGTGCACTTCTTCTGGGCAAACGTTTCCGCGAATCTGGCATCGCTCAAGAAGGCGGCTCAGTTAAACCCGGACGATAGCGCGGTGCAACTTCGACTGGCTCGTGCTTCCAGCAACGCGGGAGACGTTAACGCTTCGCTAAAGGCGCTTCAGAGGGCTGCAGAACTTAATCCTTCGAATGTTTCGCTGCAAGAGGCATTCGCTCGGGGATTGATCACGGCCGGGCGCGACGCCGAGGCTTATCAACTCTATTCAAAGCTTCTGGCACGTTCACCGGGTAACGTGAGCGCGCTGATTAATTATGGATTGCTGGCGCAGCGTCTGAACCATGAGGATGAGGCGATCGATACGTGGCAACGGGCTTTGGCTATCGATCCGACGCAGGCGAGTGCGCAGTTGTATGTGGGACAGGCGTTGCAGAAGCGCGGACAGTTGCAAGCGGCGGCGCGGCACTATCACGCCTACCTGCGGATTGTTTCGACGCATCCGGAGGAGCATCGCAGCGAAGGCCCAACGGTGGTTTCCGCGTTGCTCAACGTAGCCGACGCCGATGCGGCGGGGCACCATCCGGCAGCAGCTCTACAGGGTTATGCAGCCGCAGCACAATTTGCGCAGCAACTTGGTGATCCTTCATTACAGAGTTTGGCGCTGGCACACGCCGCGGAAGTTCATGAACAGGGCGGAGACTTCGCTGGGGCCGCAGCAGCGTTTCAGCAAGCACTGTCATTGGACGAAAAATTGGTAGACGGGCGAAATTCGGCGGTCGATTGGTTTAATTACGCACAATTTCTGCGACGGCAGAAGCAGCCAGAAACGCTGGTGCTGGCCTGCTTGTTGAAGAGCGTCGAGTTGCTGAGCACCAGTCCGGGCGAAGAACAGGCCGCGGCGGCTAAGGCGGAAGCGGAGAGTGAAGCTCGTTTGGGAGGAGAGGCGCGCAACGTGCGAGCCCACTTGGCCGAATTCGTTACGCGGGCCGTGTCATTGCCTGCGAGTGCGTTCAATACTGTTGCCCACTGAGATCAGCGGTTCATAAAAGCTCAACCTTCCATTTCCCATAATTTGTTTTAGAATGGGGCCGCATTGCGGTTCTTACCTTCCGCTCTCGTTCCCCTGGAGGCTTCCAACACTCATGGCGCTTGTTCGCTCGATGCTGTTTGCTGCTTCGCAGAATGTCTGGCTGCGCGAGCATGCGGTGAAGTATCCCTTCGTGCGCCGCAGCGTGGCGCGATTCATGCCGGGTGAGACGCTAGATGAAGCGCTGGCCGCTGCAGAGACTCTGCGTAAGAAACAGATCGGCACGGTGTTTACGCACCTTGGAGAAAACGTAGCGGATCGCAGTGAGGCGCGAAAAGTTACCGAGCACTACATCGAGGTATTGGACCGGATCCACCAGCAGGGGTTGGGGGCGGAAATTTCTGTGAAGTTGACGCAGCTTGGGCTGGACCTTTCTCCGGAATTTTGTTTTGAAAACCTGGAGAGGATCATTCAGCAAGAAAATGCGCCGTCTATTGTTTGGGTAGATATGGAAGCGAGCAATTATGTGGATGCCACGCTCGATATTTATAAGCGATCGCTGCGTTCCCATCCAAACGTGGGCATCTGTCTGCAGGCCTACTTGTATCGAACTAAGAAGGACCTCGAGGAACTGCTTCCGCTTGGGGCATCCGTGCGGCTGGTGAAGGGTGCGTACAAGGAGCCGCCAGAGATTGCCTTCCCCAAAAAAGAAGATGTCGACCGGAATTATGTTTCGCTGGCGCAAGCGATGCTGCGGGAGCACGCTGCTGGCCGCTGCCCGCGAGCGGCGTTTGGAACGCATGACGTTGGATTGATCGGCCGGTTGGCGGAACTCGTGCAGCAAGAGGGATTGGGGAGCATTGCGCTGGAAGTACAGATGCTTTATGGGATTCAGCGCGCGGAGCAGGAACGGCTAGCGCAGCAAGGTTGCCGTTCGATGGTGCTGGTTGCGTACGGCAGCTATTGGTATCCGTGGTTTGTGCGGCGGCTGGCAGAGCGCCCGGCAAATCTGTGGTTCATGGTTCGTAACGTGTTTGCATCGTGAGTTGGAGAGGAGTTTTGCGATGAAAAAGATCGGAGCAGTGTTCGTGGTGCTCGCCGCACTCTTTTTGACAGCGGCACGTTCGCCGGAAGCGGAGTGGAAGCCGCTATTCGATGGAAAAGATCTGACCGGATGGAAGCACGTTGGGCCGGGTGAC
>JBAVNY010000099.1:0-10483 GCA_049691535.1 Candidatus Acidiferrum sp. | reverse complement strand
ACCTGGACCAGCACTCGGTGGTGGCACAGCAATGATCGGCTGCCAATCTGAGTAACGAATGTCAGAGAGCAAAAGCCCCTTCGGTCCGTAACCCTGTAAACGCGCAATATGCAAATCGCTGCGATCGAACCAGATCTTGCGCAGAATTTCCGACTGATACCCGCCGCGCAGCACCGTCAATATGTAATAACGCGCTGCGTCGTCGTTGTACTCCTCAAACAAAACAGCTTCTTCTTTGCGCACATCGCTCCACAACAGCGCTTCAATCAAATGTTGCGGCCGCAGATTCTCAATCGGCTTGTTGCCGGCGCGCCCGACGGCAACCGACCCCACCAGAAACTGGTTTTTCGATGGGATATACACTTCAAAATTTTGTGCGTCGCTGGCCATATCGAAAACCGTTTTTCCCACTACCGGCACTTGGCCAATCACGCGAATGTTCCACGGGCGAGATGCCAGCAGAAACGCCTTCACTTCGTGATATTCCTCGATCACGCCGCTATATCTTGTGCCCGACGTAGCCTTCAACTCGACCACCGCATCCACCGATTTCACGCTCCGCGCGTAGGAATTGTATCGCCCAAGCAATTCCTCTTGCGTCGCATCACGAACCACCGGACGCACCGCCTGCGGCAAGCTGGTGATCTTGTTGACACCCCTGGACCCACCCCCACAACCGCAGGCGATGGCAGACAGTGTCAGCAGAATCGTGCACTTCAGAACAGAGTTCATCGGGTAATTTGCGCGTCGTGTGCTTAGGAGGAGCAATTTAGCAACCACAACGAAGCGCGTCAAACTGTCTACGCAACGCATTTTCTTCAAGTTTCGGCGAATTTCGAACGTCACTGGGGCCGCGCTATGTACACGTCGAACGGCTGCAAAGCCGGTCGCGCGCGGCGAATGATCTCACTGGGCCACAGCGTTTCGCTCAGCACCGTAAGCCAACCGTCGGAAGGTTCACAGATCGCACAGAACGTATACCGGGAATAAGCGGGCTGGTACGCGTCCACTCCCCGCCGCGAAAGTTCCGCTTCAAGCGCCGCATCGTCCAAAGAAATCGACGCCGGTGCGGCACGCAGACCAAACGTTTCGCCTTCAAACCGCGCGATCAGTTCCTGCAATTGTTCCGGCGTAGGTTGCGGAATCACCAGGCAACGGCTGGCCGCTTCGCGAAAGTCGATCTTGTGTCCTTTGCAGAATTCCCGCACTCGTTCCAGGTGGCTGAAAAAATCCAGCACAAATTGATCGCTCGCGGCCAGTGCCGGATAAACCGCCGACCAGATTTGCGCTGCTTCCGCACCTCGCACCGGTTCGCGGCTTTCTGTCCCAATCAGCTCCAGTCCAACCGCTTTTGTGTCCGCGCCAAGATCCATGGCCTGCACATCCAGGGAATATGGCGGCAGATCCGGAATGTTGGCGGGCGTATTCGTTTCCGACATACCAGGCATCGCTAGACTTCCTCTTCTTCTATCTCGCCGAATTTCTCGCGGAATGTGGGAGACGCTTTGCGAACATCCAGCCAGTCAAAAAATGCGTCGGGAGTTTCCAGCCAGATACGGAACCATTCGGCAATTTCCCGTTTCTCGTCGCGTTTCCGTGCTTCCACTTTGCGATTCAACGAAATCATTTCAGCGCGTCGTTTGCCCAGCCGCGCAATCTCCAGCACCCGCTCCACCGCCGCTTTTTCTCGATGCTCGCGAAAACGCCGCAGCAATTCATCCAGCCGCGTCAAGCTCACTTCCGCATCCTGCAGCGTCTTGAAATGCAAAATATCTTCAAACTCTTCTTCGAAACGGTCTTCCGCTTCTTCGCGCTCGGTGAGCTGCATCTTCCAACCCATACTTTTCAGCACTTCGGCGATGTATTCATTGCTCGATTTGCCTGCTTCGCCGTGCTCCGCAATTAGCCTGCGCCGCAACTGATCGACCTCCGCGGTGGTCCAGGTCTGCACATTCAATTCCCGCGCAGTCTCCAGGATCATGGCCTTTTTCGTTTTCAGATCTTCCGTCATCGTTTCTCTTTGCGCTCGGAAGAAGGCCGATCGGAGCGATGCGCTTCGGCCACCGGATCGTCCGCAGGCTCGCCGATCAGCAAGCGATGATATTTGGCCACATTCTTGTTGTGATCCGCTAGCGTGGCCGCAAAAAAATGCCCACCGTGCGTGTTCGCCACAAAGTACAGATAATCCGTCTCCGCCGGTTTCAAAGCAGCGCGCAAAGAAACTTCCCCCGGATTGCCAATTGGTCCCGGAGGCAGTCCTGCGTGCTCATATGTGTTGTAAGGCGAATCAATCCGCAAATCCTTCAAAGTAAGTGCGCCTGTATAGCGATTCTCCTGTTGCAACGCATAAATCACCGTCGGATCGCATTGCAGCAGCATCCCTTTTTGCAGCCGATTGCTAAACACGCCTGCCACCACCAGTCGTTCATCCGGCTTCGGAGTTTCTCGCTCCACCAGCGACGCCAGCGTCACTACGCGTAACAACGAACTCGACGCTGCTCCCTCGCCGCGAGACGAGGCATCCGGAGCCAGCCGTTCCGGCGCAATTTTCTGTAGTGCCTCCCGGAATTTGCGAACCATCGACGTCGTCAGCTCCTGTGCGTGCGGATGACGCGGCAAATTGTAGGTAGCAGGAAAAACGAACCCCTCCAGAGTCTTGGCATTGGGCGCGATATCCAAAATCAATTTCGGATTCTGCGCCGAAGCCAGAAATTCTTCAGCCGGCATGTACTTGGCAGTTTCCAGATCGTGCGCAATATCAAAAATCGTTTCGCCTTCGCGCACCGTGAACGGCTGCCCGAACACATCGCCATTCGCCAGCTTCCAATAAACTTCTTTCCCGCTCAGCGGATGATCGAAAAAATATTCCCCAGCTTCCAGCGAACGCCGCGGATGCCGCCGCGCATAAATTTCAAATGCGACGGGGCTGCGAATAATCCCCGCCTGCTTCAATAGCCGCGCCACACTGCGCTGCGATGCCCCGCGCGGTACCTCGACGAACGTTCCTTCGGGCGGAATATTGCCATACGGCGCATGCATGGAGTGCCAGAAATACGCTGCGCCAGCAGCCGCTACCAGCAGTAATAAGAGGAAAAGCTTGGCCAGAAACTTCAAACTAATCGCGCTCCTTGGCATCAGTGTCAGTTTCAGTGGTTCGCGCCAGATACTCCCGCAAGATAATCATCGCTGCCACCGCATCCACCGTGTATTTTTCATCCGCGTCACTGGCGCTGCGCTTCTTGCGGCCCTGATGCGTCTGTTCGTGGGTGATGCGCCGCCCCAGTTCTTCCTCCAGGATGCGTTCCGCTTCCCAACTGGTCAGCCGTTCGTCCACCATCTCCACCGGCAGGTTGATCTGTTTGCGCAGTCGCTCAGCGAACCGCGTAGCTTCGTCGGCCATTTCGCCGTGCGTGCCGTCCAGCCGAAGCGGCAAGCCCACCACAATCTGCTTCACGTGGGCATCGCGCGCCAATTCCCGCAACCGCCGCATATCTTCATTCCGATTGATGCGGTCCATGGTTCCATAGGGTTGCGCCAGGCGCGCCTGCGCGTCCGCGAAGGCAATCCCAATCTTGTTGCGCCCATAATCCAGCCCCAGGATTTTTCCCGTTTCCGGCTTGGAGGCAGACAGGGAACCATCACTTACCAAGCTTTTTGGACTTTGCATCATATTTTAGTATAGCCCGAACCCACCTAAGCGGCGGAATTGACCCGCCGAAACTGTGATAGCAATCGAACTAATCGACACCTTCATCAGACTTAGCTGAAAATCAGCGAATCGCAGACTCCGCAATGAACTACACTTGCAACCCCAGCGGTTAACACCCAACGCGACTGTCAACCGCTGCCGCCGCTGAACCGCAAAGTTCACCAGTTCGCGTGGCAGTCTGGAGGCCGTTTGTATTCGATGGAACCTATGATGCTTCGGTTAGGCTACGATATTCACTTCGAAATCCCCGCTCCGGTCGCGATGGTAGCTCTGCTCAACGTCCATCCCTCGCGCGCTGCCGATCTGCGCACACCCGACGAAGTGCAAATCGAACCAGCATTGCCGATTGAAAGTTTTCTCGACAGCTTTGGGAATCGCTGCACCCGGTTCCTGGCGCCGAAAGGTACCCTGCGCCTGCATAACGAGACCCTGATCCACGATTCGGGCCAGGCGGATCCCGTCGCCACCGATGCGCGGGAAGTGCCGGTGCAGCAGTTGCCCATCGACGCGTTGCGCTACCTTTACAACAGCCGCTACTGCGAAGTCGACCGCTTCTCCATGATCGCTGTAGAACTTTTCGGTTCCGTTAAGCCCGGTTGGAGCCGCGTCCAAGCGATATGCGATTGGGTTCATACTCATGTGACCTTCGGCTACCAATACGCTCGGCCTACCAAAACCGCTCTCGACGTCTACACCGAACGCTTCGGCGTTTGCCGCGATTTTCAGCACCTCGCCGTCACTCTTTGCCGGGCGCTGAACATTCCTGCTCGCTATGCCACCGGAAATCTGGGCGACATCGGCGTACCTCTCTCGCCATCTCCTATGGATTTCAGCGCGTGGTTTGAAGCCTACTTGGAAGACCGCTGGTGGACCTTTGACGCGCGTTACAATGAGCCACGCGTTGGTCGCGTGCTCATGGCCATTGGCCGGGATGCCTCCGACGTCGCCCTCACCACCTCGTTCGGCATGGCCACCCTTACCCACTTCACGGTGATTGGCGAGCAGGTCATCACACCCGCCGCGGCTACCGCAATCTAGAAGTTCGACGAATACCTGGAACCTAAACCACCTAAACCAACACATCTCATCCCAAAAGCAAAAAGCCAGGGTTTGCGCCCTGGCTTTGCTAGCGATCGTCGAGAAAACTTGGTCGCACTCAGCGGCCAAACTGGTGCGACGCAGAGATGTTAAACCGTGGTTCGTCTTGTGCCGCCCACCAACGCGTGGTACACGACCAAAACGATTATCGCGCCTACAACGGCGACCAACAGGCTATACAAATTCAAACCGCTCACTCCCGAGTGACCGAAGGTATTGAAGAGCCAGCCTCCCACGACGGCGCCTACGACCCCCAGAATGATATCCAGGAATACGCCTTCGCCAGACTTATTGACGATCTTGCTGCCGATAAAGCCAGCGAGCAAGCCAAGCACAATCCAAGCTAAAATCGACATGAGTAATCTCCTTTAAGCGGGGCAAGCGCCAAGGTGGTCACTCCCCCATTTCGTGGGATGCATAGTGACAGGGGGGCCCCCAAGTCACTATCGAGCGAACCATTCAGACGCCTTAGTACTTTCCTGCAGGAGAATTCCCGGGAGTTGCGCGCCTCTAAACTCGGCTTTCCGGCCTAGAACCGCTGAAAACTGCTGGATTTCCACTACTTAGCTATTCGAGGCATTTGACCGTGTGAAAGTACGCTCGAGTTGGCAGGTCACTGCGCTCGGCCCCGCGTGCCGCCCTGCCATTCCTCCCAGTAGCCGAGGGCCTTCATCTGCTGGTCCAGGCCCGTTTCCTTGACCAGCGCATCCAACTCTACTCTCGACAGTCGCTTGCCAATCGGCTCTGGCCGGTCCGCAATGCCCCACGCTGTCACCGCGCCCAAAATCGTGTTCAGTTTTAACTCGCGAATGTCCACCTTATCCAGAGTGTCCGAAGCCGCGTGATAATTCTGCAGGTAATTGGCAATCTCTTGGTTCGCCGTCAGCGTCGGCACTCCCTCCAGCAGAAAGTCGAAATTGTCGGTCCCGAAACTGGCGTCGTAGGTCAGATCGTCTACTCCCCAGCCTGCGAACGGCTTCAAAATTTCGCGCACCGGCGCGTCGATGTCTCGGCGCCCACCCAACGAATAACCGGTCACTCGCCCGATCCCACTATCGAATACGATCATGGCCCGAACTTTATCCATCTCCGCGCGATGCGCTTTCACATACGCGTACGAGCCCACCGTCCCTTGTTCTTCGCCACTGAAAAGCACAAACCGAATGCTGCGCCGCGGGAGCAGTCCGGTCGCCTTAATGGCCCGCGCCGCTTCGACCACCAGCGCGGCATTGCATCCGTTATCCAATGCGCCCGTGCCCAGTTCCCACGAATCCAGATGCGCCCCAAGAACCACATTTTCATCGGGCTTCTCGTAGCCACGGATTTCGCCCACTACATTTTGCTGCTCGATTGGCCCTCCGATTTTGTTTGGTATTTGCAGGCGAACTCGAATTTTCCCGGGATACGCCGCCACCGTACGCTGCAACCGTAACGCATCTTCCCGCGCCACAACCGCCTGCGGAATCTTATCTAGTTCACCAGTCAGAGAATTTGTGTGCCGGTACAACAACTTTCGTTCCCGCGCGCCCGTCCACAGAATTGCCGACGCTCCGCCTTTTACTGCACGCGCAATAATTCCCGGTGGCTTCATGTATTCGTCGAACAGGTCCGGCCAGCTGGTCCCGATGTCGCTATGCACCAGCAAAACGGCCCCTTTAATCGAACTACCCGCGCGCGCGAAGTCTTCTTCCGTGCCGTAATTTACATCTACCAGCGGTGCCTCGATTCCGCCGGCAGGCGTCGCTGGCGAAAGCCCATTTGACACCAGCGATATCGGAAATTTCACGTCGCCTAGAAGTTCCAGCCGCGTGTTTCCCTCGCTCCACTGCACTGGCAGCATATATTTTTCTGTGTGAACATCCACGCCCCCCGCGCGAAACGCCGCAATCGCCCACTCCACCGCGCGCGCCATTTCCGGCGAGCCGCTGACCCGTCCGCCAATCTCATCCGTGAGCTTTCTTAGATTCTCCGCCAGCGGCGAGTCGCCCATTACAATTGGCGTAATCTTTGCCGCGGTCTGCGCGCATGCCGAAGCCTCTGTGGCCGAACAGCCTGCTGCCCCTTGCGGTGCTTGTGAAGACCGTAGCGGACTCGTATTCGGTTGCGGTATCTGCGCCAAGATTGCCGCGGTGTAGCCACAAGCCAGAATTCCCAGAGATAACGACCGAAGCAAAACCCCGCGAATTAGCATCTCAACTCCCCGTCACAAAATATGTATGCACTCTTGCAGGCCCGATCCGCTAACCACGCCGTCATTCCGAGCGCAGCGAGATCGCTGCCCCATCGCGCGACGACCGTCCACCTCGCACGATCGCGTCCGCGACCTTCGCCACCTGCGCCATTTCCTCCACGTCATGCACCCGCACAATATGCGCCCCATTCAGAATGCAAGCCGCCACGGTAGCCGCCGTTCCCCACACCCGCTCCTCCGCCGAAGCCGCCTTCTCATCGCGCGCCAACGTCCGCCCCAAAAATCCTTTACGCGATGTCCCCACGAGCAGCGGAAAGCCTAGCTTCGCAATCAACGAAAGCTTCGCCAGCAGTTCGTAATTCTGCTCGTAGCTCTTACCAAAGCCAATCCCCGGATCAAGAATGATCTTAGATTTAGCTACGCCAGCGCGTCGCGCAACCGCCACCGATCGACGCAATCCGCTCATCACATCCTGCACAACTTTCTTCGCGAACGGCTTCTCCTGCATCGTCAGCGGCGTCCCTCGCATGTGCATCAGCACCAGCGGCACGCGATGCTTCGCCCCCACTTTTGCCACCGCCGGATCATTCTTCAATCCGGAAATGCCATTAATGATTTCCGCTCCCGCCGCAATCGCCGCCTCCGCCACCTCAGATTTCTGCGTATCCACGGAAATAGGAATTTTCAACCGGCCCCGCAGCGCCTGCAGCACCGGCAACAGCCGTCGCAACTCCTCCTCAACAGAAATTCCCGTGGAGCCTGGACGTGTCGATTCCGCGCCGATATCTAGAATATCGGCCCCGTTTCGTTCCATCGCCAGCGCAGCCCCCACCGCCCGCTTCAAACTAAAAAACTTGCCGCCGTCTGAAAAGCTGTCTGGCGTGACGTTAAGCACGCCCATCACCAGCGTTCGCTCGCCAAGCACCAGCGTGCCCGACCTTACTTTCACTCTGAAAACTTTACGATTCGTCATGTGCAGGAAGTTTAGCGGAAGAAACAAAGAAAAGGATAATTCTCAGCC
This sequence comes from Candidatus Acidiferrum sp., assembly GCA_049691535.1. Taxonomy (GTDB): domain Bacteria; phylum Acidobacteriota; class Terriglobia; order Acidiferrales; family UBA7541; genus Acidiferrum. Next base: position 2,464 of record JBAVNY010000099.1, on the reverse strand, counting down.
TTGCAGTTCGCGAGTAGACGCTCCAGCAACGCACACCTGCTAGCGGATCGCAGCGACAACCAGGGTCACATCATCACGGAAATCGCCACCGCAGAATTTCGCCACTTCTTGCATCACCCTGCTCTTCGTTTCGTTGGCCGACGTCGCGGCCGTCCCGGCCGATTCCACAATCCGCGACGACCCAAATTCCACTTCCTGCGCATTCGCCGCTTCCGTCACGCCGTCCGTAAACAACAACAATCGATCACCCCCGGCCAACTGCATGGTAGCGTCCACATACGTCCACTCCGGCGTAATCCCCAAAACGCCGCCTTGCCCGCAAAGAACCTCCGGCGCTCCCGCCGCATGCAGTAACAGGGCAGGGCAATGTCCCGCATTTTCGTAGATCAACGTCCGCTTCTGCGCATCCAGAATCGCGTAGAAAAACGTGATGAACTTGCCGGTCGCCACATTCCCGCAAACAAACGCATTCAACTTGCTGCACACCGCAGCAGGCGTCGCGTCCGGCGTGGCATACGCCCGAAACGCCGCTTGCAGATTCGCCATCAGCAGCGATGCCGTCAGACCTTTTCCCGCCACATCGCCAATACAAATTCCGAAGCGGTTTTCATCCAGTTGCACCACATCGAAATAATCCCCGCCAATTGCTCGCGCCGGCTGCCACGCTCCTGCCAACTCCAGATTGGCATGTTGCGGCAGTGATTTCGGTAGCAATCCAGTCTGAATATCGCGCGCCCGGTTTAATTCTTCTTCTTGCTGCTCCAGCGCCACACTGCCGCGCTGCACTTCTTGTTCCAGGAGTTTGTTTTTCTCCTGCAGTTTGAATTGAATTTGTTGTACTGCGTACGTCACGATGCCAGCTCCAATAGAAACCACCAGGACGATTGGCAACGAAACCTTGAATGCTTGCCAATAAGGTCCTACCTCCGGTTTCATCCAGATCAATAGCGCGACGGCGCCAAGCGCTGCGACCACGCTTCCCACAGTCAGCAACGCCAGGTATGCGATCCAATTCCACGGGAACGTGCGATCGGCATATAGACGCGCTCCCACGTACATCAGGAAGTACATCAGATTCCCAATCGTCAGAACACAAATGCCAAGAAACACGATGGGAGCGCCGGTTTTCAGCACCGCAAAAAGGGCCGAAATTAAAACACCGATAAAGACCACCTGCTGTTCCGCTCGAAGCAGATTTCGTAAACGTGGTAGCCAGATGGTGCTCCAGGAATTTGTGGCGACAGGCAAGCTGAGCCTCCGATGGAAGTTCACCTTAGCGCATATCAAGGCCAAACGTCAGTAATCTGCGCACGTGTCCCAATGGATTTGAGAACGCTGAGGAGAGGAAGAGAAATGTTTGGCGCAAAAACTTGAAATGACTAGTCGAGATCGAAGTCCCGGATGGGTTTGCCTGCAGGCGCGTCCTTGGCCTTCTTCATCGCTTCTTCAAACTTCTTGGCCAGGATGTCTTCTTTATTCGTTTCCTGAAACCACGAATCGGCAAACTTGTCTTCGCGCTGCTTGTGCTGCTCTTCCAGGATGCTGGCCGCCTTGGTCAGATCGACATCCGGGCCCGGCTTCACCGCTGCAGTGTGCGAGAGCACCGTGCCAAAGATCGGATCAATCACCAACTTCCCTTGGCAGCACGGGCAAATTACGTTTATGTTCTCGCCGTCTTTGCGTCCCATGAGCGTATTGTACGCCAACGCCGGTGGAATGAAAAAGTGGGGCCGAAATCGAACGGAAGTATCGCTGCAGGTCGACTCGAGGGAAGGCGGGTTGTATAGAAAAACAAAAAGGGGCACGATTGCTCGTGCCCCGGTGAATGGTTGAAAGGATGTCTGGATTCTTAGGCCTTGGCTGGCGAATCACCCCGCGTGAAGCCCGGCGCCGGCCGAAGTTCCGGCCTGACCACTTTCGGGTCCGTGCTTGGCGAAGCTTGCGGCGGTGGTGTTGGAGGAGTCCGCGGCTTTTCTGGAAGCGGCTTGTTCTCCATCAGTAGTTTCACTTCGTTGGCGTCGATTACTTCGCGCTCCAGCAGGGCCACGGCAATGCGGTCCAGCGTTTCGCGATTCGACGAGAGAATATTCTTCGCGGCTTCGTAGCCCACGTTGACGATACGCTTAACTTCACGATCAATTTGCAACGCCGTGTCTTCGCTGAAATCGCGATGCTGCGCGATTTCGCGGCCCAGGAAGATGGCTTCTTCCTTCTTGCCGAACGCCAGTGGGCCCAAGTCACTCATTCCCCATTCGCAAACCATGTTGCGCGCAATGTCCGTGGCGCGTTCGATGTCGTTGCCCGCGCCGGTGGTGATATGGCCGAGGAAAATTTCTTCGGCGCTGCGTCCGCCCATCAGCACGGCCAGCATACCTTCCAAATATTCCTTGGTGTAGGTGTGCTTGTCGGCTTCCGGAAGCTGCATGGTCAAACCCAAAGCCATGCCGCGCGGAATAATCGTAAC
>JBAVNY010000098.1:0-28041 GCA_049691535.1 Candidatus Acidiferrum sp. | reverse complement strand
GAGCGGCGGCGGCTGCGCGTGGGCTGTGAGCACTAGGAAGAACAAGAAGAATGAAGAGAGCCTAACGCAGAGACGCAGAGGGCGCAGAGATGACGGGAGTGTCTGGTGGGAGCTTAGCGATTCGTGCTGGCGGATGATTGTTTTCATAGCGTTTTTAGGAATTCCACTAAATCGTTTAAATCTTCTTTGCTCATGTCGGACGTTACGCCGTGCTTGTCGTTCGGGTTGTAAATGGTCCAGAGCTCTTCGAGGGACTGCGCTTCGCCACTGTGGAGATAGGGCGGACGTTCATAGACGCGATCGAGTTGCGGGATGTCGAAAATGCCGTTGGTGTCGTACTTGTTGGCGGTGCCCACGTCGAAGCTGGTTTTGGCGGTGTAGTGCGTGGTGGGTGGGTGGCAGGTGTCACAACTTTTTTTGAAGAAGACGGAGCGGCCGTGTTCCTGGGAGAGAGAGAGTTGACCGTCGGCGGCAAGATGGCGATTGGGAGAGAGTGGGATGGATTTGATGAAGGCAACGAGGTCGGCGAGCTGTGCGGAGCTGAAGCCTTCGGAGTGGAAAAGATATTTGGCGATGCGCGGGCCGCACTGGGTTTCGAGGTCGGGATTGTGGCCATTCCATTTGAAGGGCGCGGTTTCGGCGACTCCGCGGAGGGTGCGATTGGCGACGCGATCGCGGCCGAGTTGCGGTGTTTCAAGATTCCAGGCGACGCCGTCGATGTGATTGTCGGGATGGCAAGTCGAGCAGGCGAATTGTCCCTGGAAACAGAAACGAGCGTTGTGGAAGAGGCGCTCGCCGCGGCGGAGTTGGCCTGCTTCTTTTGCACCACCGAGATCAATTTTGCCGCGAACGCGGAGATTCACCAGATCGACGACGGTGAGAGTGTCGTCGAGACGATTGGCGATGTAGGCGAGTTGGCTGTCGGGCGTCACGGTGATGGCCGTGGGATCGGCTTCGGTCTGCAGGCGGCGCGTGACGATTTCGAGGGCGGAATCGAGACGATTGGGAAGTTCGTCTGGCGGGATGGAGTGGATGCGATGTTGCAATTTTGCCGTATCGACTACGGTGACCGTATCCGCTTCGGACGAGGAGATCAAAGCGAAGCGGCCATCGGGAGTAAAGGCAGCACCATTGGCGCCGGCGTAGAAGGAGTCGATGTCGTCGATCAGGACTTGGGCGGTGGTTGCGGCCGCCTTCTGCGGAGATGAGAACGATGCGGCAGGAATGATGGCGATGCCGTGAGTGACGATCCAACCATCGCTCACTTGAATCAGCGGATTGAGATTTTTCGGGCGCATGAAGGGGACCAGTAAGTAGCCGCCCTGTTTGGCGGGGGCTTCGGCGATGTGGCGAAGTTCGAGAGTGCCGGGAATGAGGATGCGATTGGCTATGGCGCGCTTTTGCGTGTCGATTACGGTGAGTTCGGAAGTTGGCGGTTCGTTTGGTGGGCCGAGATGGGCGAGCAAATTGGAGACGAAGACGAGGCGGCCGTCGCGGGAGAGGGCGACGTTGTGGGGAGAGCGATAGGAAGCGAGGCGGGTAAGTTCGGTGCCGGTGGTGAGGTCGATTACGGAAATATCGTTGCTGATGCTGTTGGCAACGTAGAGTGTTTTGCCGGCGCGATCGGTGCTGAGGCCGACGGGCCCCCATCCGGTGGGGAGCGTGCCACGGATTTTTTGCGTGGGGGCGTCGATGATGGTGACGGTGTCGCTCCATTCGTTGGAGACGTAAAGGGTTTTGCCGTCGGGGGAGATGGCGACGTCTTGAGGCTTGTGGCCGACTGGAATTTTGGCGGTGACTTTTTGAGAGTGGCGGTCGAGGACGAGCAGGGCGTCGGCGTCTTCGCAGACGATGTAGAGTTTGGTGGCGTCGGGGGAGAGTTTTAGTTCGATGGGGGAGAGATAAGAGTCTTGGGATGTCGCGTGAATATTTTGCGTTGTTAGGACGACGAGGAAGGATAGCAGAAGAAAAGGATAACGCAGAGGCGCGGAGAGCGCAGAGATTCGCAGAGGAGAGGCATTGGGCCGAGCGATCATTTCGCGGGACCTTTCGGTATGGCGAGGAGGCGGTCGCCGGGCTCGGTTATGGTTAGGATTTGGTCGGCCTTGACCTGTTCGAGTTTCTGGATGGTGCCGCTGGGCCATTTGATGGTTAGCGTGTCGACTTCCTGATGGGTGCTCAGACCGAAGTGGGGGCGGGGATCGTTCTGCGAGAGGTAGCCGGATTGTGGAGAGTTTTCGACTGTCTGGTGAAGATCGCCGGTGACGGCTTCGATGCGCGCGCCGTAGCCATCGCGGTTGCTGCGGGTGCCAACTAATTTCAGCGTGAGCCAATGATTGCGTGCGGAAGCGGCCGGGGGCTTGGCGTGGAGGAGAATTCCCTTTCCGCCGAGGACGACGATGAAGGCATCGATGTAGCCGTCGTTGTCGTAATCGGCGAAGCAGGCGCCGCGTCCGACTTTTTTGGTGTTGAAGTATGCGCCGGCTTGCGCGGAAACATCGGTGAAGACTCCGTTACCGTTGTTGCGCAGCAGTGAATCTTCCATCGGCACCAGCCAATGCAAGCCGCCATTGACGATGAACAAATCTTTCCAGCCGTCGTTGTCGAAATCGAACATGGCATCGCCCCAGCCAACGTATTGCCCGGAAGTGCGCGCGATGCCGGATTCCACCGTGGTGTCAGTGAAGAAACCATCCTTGTTGGAGTTTCGGAACAGGCGGTGGTAGCGCATGTCGGAGACGAAGAGATCGAGTGCGCCGTCGTTGTCGTAGTCGGCGAAAATCGGGCCCATAGCAGAGGGCGTGTCGCCGTTGGTGCCGTAGGCAACGTTCTGGTCGATGGCTACGTTGGTGAACGTGCCGTCGTGATTGTTGCGGTAGAGGTAGCTCTCCATCTGGTCGTTGGCGACGTAAATGTCGGGCCAGCCATCGTTGTCGAAATCGCCGACCGTGACGCCCATGGCGCGACCGGCGGCGTTGTCGACTCCAGCCTGCGCGGAAACATCGGTGAAGGTGCCATCGCCATTGTTGTGGAAGAGGCGGTTGGCATCGCCCTCGAAATCCAGCGGGCCGGCAAACGCTTCGGCGCCATAGTACGGTTTTTTCGCGCGAGGATCGAACTTCAGGTAATTGCCGACGAAGAGATCGAGGCGGCCGTCGCGGTCGTAATCGAGGAAGGCGGCGCCTACGCCCCAGTGATTATTCTGCACGCCGGCCTTTTCGGTGACATCGGTGAAGGTGCCATCACCGTTGTTGTGATAAAGGATGGCGGAGTTCCAGTTGGTGACGTAGATGTCTTCGTAGCCGTCGTTGTCGTAATCGCCGACAGTGACGCCCATGGCGAAACCTTTGCCGCCGACGCCCGCTTGCGCGGTGACATCGGTGAAGGTGCCGTCGCCATTGTTGCGGTAGAGATGATTGGTGGCGTCGGCGCCATCGGGGTGAGAGTGGTCGGTGACACCTTCGAGATAGCGGCCGCTTAGGACATAGAGGTCAAGGAGGCCATCGTTGTTGTAGTCGAACCAGACGCAGCCGGAGCCGGTGGCTTCAAGGATGGAACTGAGTTTTTGTTCGCCGAAGGAATGCTGGAAACGAATTTTCGACTGCTCAGTGACGTCTTCGAAGGTTGGAAAGTGTTGTTGTGCCGAAGTGGGCAGTTGCGCTGCGTGTTCGCTGGGCTTTTGGCCGAGAAGTCCGGGAACGAGGAGCACGCTTAGAACCGCGAGGGAAAATTTGGCGAATTGTGCGTGTTGGGACATGTCAGTTCACCGGCGCCTGCGAAGAGGCGGACGCGCGTTCTTGATTTGAGTTCTGGATTGCGAGTGCGGTGGGCGTATCGAAACGTTTCAGGGTGAGAGGCCAGCGATTTTCGGGCGCGACCGCTTTGCTGCTGTGGCAGCCGGCGCAGCCGCGTTGTTCTCCGGGACGGGCCCAGACGTAGCTGTGTTCGGCGCGCAAGATTTGCCCTTTGGCATCTAGCAGTTCGAAGCGGACCGGTTGATTGGCGGGGACTTCGACGAAAAAGGAGCCGTCCTTTTCTACCGGGGCTTCGCCGAGGGCGTGCTCGGAGTGGCTGGATTCATCGAGAGCGAATACGCGGACACGGGTGATGGTTGCGGCGATGTGGCCGGAGGGTTCGTCTGCGGAAGACGCGCTGTTTAGAGAGATGAAGGAACCGGTTTTGGAATCGAGATTGAGGATGCTCCAGAATTTTTTGGGAGTGGCGTGGGCGAGTACCGGGGTCGCTTGCAGGTTGGCGAAATGTGGGTCGGCATAAATGCGCGCGCCCAAGGTGTTCGTTCTGCGGTTGAAGGTGTACAGAGCGGGCTGCGGAACGACAGTACTTTTAGCGGAAGACTGGCCGTAGGAAACGACGAGAGTGTCTGACGACAGTTGCGCGGGAAACTGGTAGATGCCTGGGGGCGTCTTGAGGGGAGCTTCGCGGAGGGATGCTGGGCGGATTTCTGTTAGCGCCGGGCGGGTCGGTGGGTTGGAAATTGTACTGTGCCGGCTGGAAGCGGGCGCTACCAAGAAGATTACGGTGCCGTCGGTGAGTTCGGCGGCCTCACTGCGGGTGGCGGGATGTTGATGATCGCAGCGGAGTGAATCTAGAGCTGCGCCATCCGGGCGCAATGTATACAAGGCGCTGGAGTTTTTATCGGAGGGATCAGCCGATAGCGGCCACGAAGCGGAAGCTAAGACGCGGCCGTCGCGCAGTACGCTCTCGAGCCAGAAATTGGCGCGGCCGAAGGTGATGGGATGGAAATTTTCACCGTTGAGTTTCGTGACGGCGAGATTGGTCAGGATGTCTGCGCCTGGCCACTCGGAAAAGGTGAGAACGATTTCGTCGCCGGGAAGATAGGCGGCGCGCTGGCAATCGTGTGTGCATTGAGTGATTTGGCGCTGACTCGAACCATCCAGATTCATTTCCCAGATTTGCCATGGATCGCCCGCCGACTTTTTCGCGGAGAAAAGTATCTTGGTGGCATCGAAAGAAACCTCGGGATCGGCGGCGGCAAAGAAGTTGGGGGTCAGATTGATTGGTGTAGCGGGGCGCGGCTGCTTGGCCGGCAATGAAACGATGCGGCTGCCTTGCGGGAAGCGATCGGAGAGCGCGGCACCAGGCGTAGCTGGCGCTTGAACGAAGAGGATGTCCGGAAGGTTATTGCTGGGCGCAGGCGCGATGGTTTGCGCGGTCTTCGCTTGCGCCCAGAGCGCTTCGGTCAGGAGCAAAATCGCAAAAAGGAAAAGCGCATTCTGGATGCTGACGAAGCGGATTCGTTGGCCCACAACACAGTTCATTGAACCGGTGCGGCGGGAGCGCGCCACTTACCCCTATTCAGCGGTGAGAAACAGTGCGAAATCGATGAACGATGCGCGGCCCACCCCAAGTGCGGACCACGCTGCTAAAACCAAAGTGGCGCAGGAGAGGGGCGGAAACAATAATGCGAAACAATTACTAAGTGATATTGGGTGGCGTGGGAGTGACGGTCGTCACGTACTGGACGTGACCTGGGTCACTAACGACGGCCTTTTGAGCGGAAATTGAGCTGTTGCCCGTATGAATTGGAGAAGCGCAACGCGCTAGTAAGAATACAAGACACGGCGATTCGCAGGCTGCCTTAAAAGGAGGCCCCTACACATAGGCTGTCGTCATATGGATCGGAGAGAGTCGGGACGCAATAATTAAGAATACGAGGCATGGTAGGTTGCCGGGCCGCCAGGAATGGCGGCCCCACAAAGGCGGATGCGCGACGCTGATTCGCTGTTGCGGTTATTTGCGCGACAGGAGTTCGGCTGGTTGGGAAGCGGTCGACGGGGCGAGGGCGGCATCGACCAGGGCCAAAGCTTCTTCGATGATGTCGAGGCCTTGGCGCAGCTCGTCTTCATTAATAATGAGCGGCGGGCAAACCCACAGCATATTGAAGCGGCTGAATGCGTAGAGATGTTTGCTCTTCAGGTGCGCGGCGAGCTTGGCCATTTCCGAACTGGTGCCGTTGAAGGGAGCGAGCGGCTCGCGGGTGGTCTTGTCTTTGACGAGTTCGAGGACGCTGAAGAGTCCTTTGTAGCGAACATCGCCGACGCAGTGAAACTTTTTCTTCATGGCTTCGAGGCGCGAGGTGAGATAGCGGCCCTGGCGTTCGACATTTTCGAAGATTTTTTCTTCTTCGTAGAGATTGAGGTTGGCGACGGCGGCGGCGCAGCAAACGGGATGGCCGCTGTAGGTCAGTCCACCCCAGAGCATGTGGGTTTCGAAATATTGCGCGATGCGATCGGAAACGATGACGGCGCCGAGCGGGAGATAGCCGCTGGTGAGGCCCTTGGCGCAGGTGACGATGTCGGGACGAATGCCGAAATGCTGCGTGGCCAGCCACTTTCCGGTGCGGCCGAAGCCGCTCATGACCTCGTCGTCGATCATCAGGATGCCGTACTTATCGCAAAGCGCACGCAGTTTTGGATAGTAATCGTCGGGCGGAACGAGTAGGCCGTTGGAGCCGGTGATGCCTTCGCACATGATGGCGGCGATAGTGTGCGGGCCTTCCATCTGGATGACTTCTTCAATGTGGGAAACGCATTCGCGATGGCAGGTTTCTACTTTTTGGCCGAACGGGCAGCGATAGCAGTAGGGATCAAAAACGCGGACGATGCCAGGAATGCCGGGCTCGACAGCCCAGCGGCGCGGATCACCTGAGGCGGTCATGGAGCCCATGGTGGCTCCGTGATAAGAACGATAGCGGGTGATAATTTTGTCGCGGCCGGTGAAGAGCCGCGCGATCTTCATGGCGTTTTCGTTGGCTTCGGAGCCGCCCAGGGTGAAGAAGGCTTTTGCGAGGCCGGTAACTTCGGCGAGCTTTTTGCCAAGTTGGCCGCGCGGCTCGGTGGCAAAACCGGGGCCGGCGAAGCAGAGTTCATCGACCTGTTTTTTGATGGCCTCGAGCATTTTGGGGTGTTGATGGCCGACGTTGAGGTTGATGAGCTGCGAGCTGAAGTCGAGCCATTTGTTGTCGTCGCCATCCCAGAAGAAGACGCCTTGGCCGCGCTTCATGTGCAGTGGAGCTGAGGCGCCCTGCACGGACCAGGAGAACATGGTGTAATCGCGATTTTCCTGTACGACTTTCTTGGAGGTGGAATCCATGAGGATGAAGCCTTTCTGGTGATGAATAGAACATGTTAGAGGGGGAAGGCGGGGAAGGCAACAGGTGGGAGGAACTTGTCCGATAAGCCTGCGTTCATCAGGGCCTGGCGTCTACCTCATGAGTGATACCCTGGCCTCATGAACGGAGCTGGCTCACAGACTATGAACCGCCCGTTGACTTACCCCGTCCAGCGGCGACGACAACCTACTGGAGTTTTTCCTCAAGCTAATTGGAGCGTTCCTCAAGAAGGTCCTGCTTGCACTATGGTTTGGCTCTTCGACGTCCTTCCCTGACCTGCGCCACATTTGCTTTGGGCGCGGCTATTTTACGTATCCGTTTTGGATGCTACCTTATCCAACGAAACCCAAGAAAGACAGATTCCTCACTTCGCAGACTCCGTTCGGAATGACGGGGCGTCTTCCTGGTGGAAATTACAAAGGCTGCCCTCGTCGAGGCTTTCAAAGTTTCACGATCCAGTCCATGGTTTTGATAGCGAGGCGATCGAGGGCTGCTACTGACATCTCCAGGTGGTCTTCTTTTGTGTCCTCGATTTTGTTGTGGCTGATGCCGTGGAGGGATTGCACGAACATCATGACTGTGGGGATGCCAGCGCGGGAAACTTCGGCGGCGTCATGGAGTGGGCCGGACGGCATGCGGTGCGAGGTGCCGGAAATTTCCTTGACGGATTGTTCGCAGAGATCGAGCAGGTGGGAATGAAATGGGACGGGCTCGATGCTCCAGAGACGTGACCAGTTGACGGTGCAATTTTCTTCGGCGGCGAAACGCTCGCTGGCTTCCTGAGCTTCCTGATACATCTGGGCAAGGATTTTAGTGTCGAGGTCGCGCTGATCGAGAGTGGCTTCGCAGCGGCCGACGACGGCGGTGACAATGCCTGGAAATGTTTTCACGCTGCCCATGGTGCAGACGGCGTCTTGATGCTTTTTCGCGATGTTGCGGATTTCGAGGGCGAGCTTGGCGGCGGGAGCGAGGGCATCGCGACGAACGTTCATGGGCGTGGAGCCGGAGTGGGCTTCCTGGCCGTGGAACGTGATGACGTGGCGCTCGACACCCTTGGTGCCGAGGACTACGCCGAGCGGAAGGCCCAAGCGTTCGAGGACGGGGCCTTGTTCGATGTGCAGTTCGAGGTAGGCGGCGGCGTTCTTGTGCTCTTTTTGTGCTTCGGGGAATTTGTCGATTTCGACGCTGCAGCGGCGGAGTGCGTCTTCGAGCTTGATGCCATCTTTATCGGTGCGGACGCGATCGGCTGCGATGGAATGCATGCCGGCAAAGGCGGACGAGCCGAGGAGGCTGCGGCCGAAACGGGCGCCTTCTTCATCGGCCCAATCGACGAGGCGAATCGTGATCGGCGGGCGGTCGTTGAATTCGGTGGCGATGCGGCGCAGAACTTCAAGACCGGCGAGGACGTTGAGAGAGCCATCGAGCCAGCCGCCGTTGGGAACCGAGTCGAGGTGTCCGCCGATGAGCAGAGATTTTGGCGAGTCGCCTTGCAGCGTGGCCCAATTGTTACCGGCGGCGTCGTAGTGGTGTTCGACGGGCAGGTCTTTGAGTTTGGAGGCGAACCATTCGCGGGCTTTGAGCCAGGTGTCGGTCCAAGCCACGCGTTGCGCGCCGTTTTCGTCGCCGGTAAGCGCGCGGAGTTCTTTAAGTTCGGCAACGGTGCGTTTGGGATTGAGGCTCATAGGATTTCACTCGAGATCTATTGCGAACCTACCAAAACTCTCCGCCCTTGCGTACGAGAGCTACCATAAAATCCCTCAGCGGCTAAGCCTTAATTGCACTGGCGCGGGTTACGGCACGACTGAAGTCGTGCCCTGACCAAACCCTAGAAATGGGTGGGTTCGCGCTTCAGCATTTTGCCACGGCCACGCTCGCCGACGAATTTGCCGTCGCGGACCTGTATTTTGCCGCGCACGGTGACGACCGAGGGGCGGCCTTCGATGTCCATGCCTTCGAACCCGCTGTAATCATTGTTGACGTGCTGCGTTTTGGCGGAGACTTTGCCGCGATAGTTGGTGTCGTAGATAACCAGGTCGGCGTCGCTGCCAACGGCAATGGTGCCTTTGCGCGGGAAGAGGCCAAACAATTTTGCAGCGCGGGTGCTGGCGGAGTCGACGAAGCGGTCGAGATCGATGCGGCCGCGTTTCACGCCATGGGTATAGAGCAGGTTGACGCGATCTTCGATGCTGGGAATGCCGTTGGGAATGCTGACGAAGGAATCTTTGCCGAGGAGTTTCTGCTCGGTGTCGAAGGGGCAATGGTCGGTGCCGACGGTGTCGACGGAGCCGGCCGCGAGTGCGTGCCACAGGACATCTTGATTATGTTTGGCGCGCAGCGGCGGAGACATGACGTGCTTCATGCCTTCCACGCCGGGACGCTCGGCGTAAGTTTTGTCGAGGAGGAAATGCGGCAGGACGGATTCGACGGAGATTTTCACGCCACGTTTTTTTGCGGCGAGTGCTGCGTGCAGCGCTGGCTCGCAGGAGAGGTGAACTACGTAGCCGGTCGCGCCGGTATTTTCTAGGAAGGTGGCGAAGCGGCCGGTGCCTTCGGCTTCGACGGATTCCGGGCGACTGGGCTCGTGCCATTCGGGCCCAATTTTGCCTTCGGACAACAATTTTAGCTGGAGGCGGGCGACGAGTTCGGCGTTTTCGCAATGCGCGGTGGTGATGACGCCGAGGCGCTTGGCCAGTTCAAGGGTCTGATACATTTCCCCGTCATCGACGCCGAAGAAATTTTTGTAGGCGAGAAAAATCTTGAAGGAGGCGGTGCCGTCGGCGACGATCTGGCGCAACTGCGATTCTGTTTCGGCGGCAAACTTTGTGACGGACATGTGGAAGGCGTAATCGCAGGCGCTCTTCCCTTCTGCTTTGGATTTCCAGAGATGATAGCCGGCGAGGGCGTCGTCGCTGCGATTAGGGCAGCACATTTCGATGTAGGTGGTGGTGCCGCCGATAAGCGCGGCGATGCTGCCGGTTTCGTGCGTGTCTTTGGCAAAGGTGGCCATGAAGGGGAGATAGATGTGGACGTGGGGATCGATGAAGCCGGGGAAGACGGGCTGGCATTTGGCGTCGACGATTTCGGCGTCGGGCGGCGCCTGGAGATCTTTGCCGATGCGGATGATGGTTTCGTTCTCGATGTAGATGTCGCCGCGGACGCGGGAGCCTACGTTGACGATTTCGGCGTTACGGATTAGCAAGGACATCGAGTGCTCCTGGTCGCGAACTGCAGAGAGAAGCTGCGGCGCTCACGTTGCAGCGAGATAGTTTAACGCCGACACGGGAAATCGAAGAGCGATTCCTCACTGCGCAGACTCCGTTCGGAATGACGTGTTGGGAGGCGGATCGGACTGGACTGGATGCGGGAGCGCATCGAAAACGGATTTTCGGCATGGCTCACATCTCCACATCGGCACATCTTCACATCGCCGCATCAGTGGATGTGGATGCCCATTTTTTCACGGTATTTCTTCATTTTTTCCCAATCTTCGGTTACTTCGGGCTGTGTCTTTGATAACTGGCCCCAGGTTACGCTCGCGCGGCCGGAAGGCTCCTCGATCATGTGGATGCAATCTTCCACGGGACAAACGTTGAAGCAGAGGCGACAGCCGACACAATCGTCTTCGCGAACGACAACTTTGGCACGCGTGGTGATGGCATCTTCCTTGCCGTTGGCGTGCACATCGTAGGAAAGCGGCTGGACTACGCTGCCATCCTTGGCGATCAGGTCGATGCATTGATGCGCGGTGTCGTTGCAGGCAACGTAACACAGATTGCAGCGAATGCATTTCTGCTGGTCGATGCGAGCGATGGCCCGGAAGGAGAGATCGAACTGATTGAAGTCGGAGACATGATGCAGGCTACGACTGACGACGTCTTGAATCGTGGCGAAACCTTTTTCGTCCATCCAGTTGGACAAGCCATCGCATAGATCTTCGACGATGCGGAATCCGTAGTGCATCACGGCGGTACAGACTTGCAAGCTGCTGGCGCCGAGCAGGAGAAACTCGGCAGCATCGCGCCAGGTGGAAATACCGCCCATGCCGGAAATTGGCAGTTTCGAACCGCCGACGATATTGTCGCGTCCGAGTGCGGCGAGCATGTTGAGCGCGATGGGCTTCACGGCTGGGCCGGCGTAACCGCCGTGGCCACCTTTGCCGCCGATGTTGGGAGTAATTTCCAGCGTCTCGAGATCGACGCCGATGATGGAGTTGATGGTGTTGATCAGCGAGACAGCATTGGCACCGGCGGCCACGGCAGCGCGCGCGGGCATTACGATGTCGGAAATATTTGGCGTGAGTTTCACGATGACAGGAATCTTGGCTACTTCCATGACCCAGCGGGTAATCTGTTCGCAATATTCAGGGACTTGACCGACGGCGCTGCCCATGCCGCGTTCACTCATGCCGTGCGGGCAGCCGTAATTGAGTTCGATACCGTCGGCGCCAGTATCTTGAATGCGGCGGATGATGTCGTGCCAGATCTCCGGCTTGGATTCCACCATGGCGGAAACAATGACTGCACGATCCGGCCAGGCGCGTTTTACTTCGGCAATTTCTCGGAGATTTACTTCCAATGGGCGGTCGGAAATTAATTCCACATTGTTGATGGCGAGCATTTTCTGATTGCCGTAGTGCCACGCGCCGTAGCGATTGGAGACGTTCAGCACCGGCGCGCCAATGGTTTTCCAAACGGCGCCGCCCCAACCGGCTTCGAAGGCGCGATGTACTTGCATGCCGGAATTACTGGGAGGCGCAGAGGCCAGCCAGAAGGGATTCGGCGAGCGAATGCCGGCAAAATTAATGCTGAGGTCAGCCACGTGCCACCAACCTTTCATGAATCGCATGTGCGGCGAGCTTGCCATCTTGGACGGCCATTACGGTGGAAGCAGCGCCGCGTGCGCGAATACAATCGCCGCCGGCGTACATGCCGGGCAAGCTGGTTTCATACTCTGTGCTTACTTGGATGAAACCTTTTTCTGTTTTCAGTTGTAGCTGCGCAGCGAGCGAAGGCTTGTGCTGACCGATGGCGCGCACCACTTGGTCCGCGGGAAGCATAAATTCAGAACCGGGAACCGCGCGCGGTGCGGGGCGTCCTGTCGCGTCGGAACCGCCGAGCTCCATACGTACGCATTCCAAGGATTCCACGGCGCCATTCTTGGAATGCACGTGAACCGGCTGGGCTAGAAAAGAAAAACCCACGCCTTCGCGCTTGATGAATTCATATTCGTGAGCATAGGCAGTCATCTCATTTTCGGTGCGTCGATAGACCATGGTGACTTGGGCTGCACCGAGACGTTTGGCGATGGTGGCGCAGTCGATGGCGGTGTTGCCCGCGCCGATGACGACCACGTTGCGGCCAATCACTAAGTTTGCAGTGGCCAGCTTGCTTTGCTCGATGTATTCCAGGCCATCGATGATCAACTCTTCGCCGGGAATTCCCAGGCCGGGCGTAGTGCCCAGGCCAACGCTAAGGAACACGGCGCCAAAATTTTGGGTGTTTAAGTCAGCCAGCGTGAAGTGGGTGCCCAACTCTTTGCCAGTCTCGACTTTTACGCCGAGCTTTTCGATCATCCTCACTTCCATCAAAGCAATTTCGACGGGCTCGCGAAGACCGATGATGCCGTAGGTAGAGAGTCCGCCGGCGAGATCGCGTCGCTCGAAGAGGGTGACACTGTGCCCGCGTTTGGCGAGTTCGCCAGCGCAGGAAAGCCCGGCGGGGCCGGCACCAATCACGGCAATTTTTTTGCCAGTCGCTTTCGCGGGCTGAAACGGCAGAGTTCCCTTTCCATAAATAAAATCCATCGCGTAACGCTGCAGGCGGCCAATGGCAATGGACTTATGCTCCGCGCCAAGCACGCACGCGCCTTCGCACAATTCCTGGACCGGGCAGACCCGCGCGCAAGTGGCACCCAGCAAATTCGATTCGAGAATGGCGCGGGCCGAGCCGAGCAGGTTTTCCGTGCTGATTTTCTTGATGAACTTGGGAATATCGATGTGGGTGGGGCAGGCGTGGGTACAGGGCGCGTCGTAGCACATCAGGCAGCGCGCGGATTCGACGGCGGCTTCGTTGCGAGTGAGCGGCGGGAGAAGTTCGCCGAGAGCGGCGGCACGCCGGGTGTCTTGCTGAAGTTCCGTCAACACAACCTCCTCGAAAACAGCAATCCTACATTGGGATGCATTTCCCCGTGATGAAGGAAGGGTAGAGGCGAAAACAACTTCTTACAACAGACATTCTGAAGCCGCAAGCTACTTGGCGATGGCTACATGCCTTGGCATCAGCAGAAAATATAACCCACCGGAAATGAAAAAGCCTACAAACCAGGCGTAGTCGTAGAGCCAACGCAAGGGCGGGACGGCGAGGCCAATCAAAGCCACGACGATACCGACGGCCAACGCGATCAGCGCTTTCGTGTTGAAGCCATTGCGATATTCGTAAAGGCCGCCGCGACGATACAAATCAGTCACAACGAGATTTCGGTGGCGCACCAGGTAGTAGTCGCAAATCATGATTCCGGCGATGGGGCCGAGAAAGGCGGAGCAGCCGACCAGCCAGCCAAAGATGTACGAACTGAAATCGGCAAGGAGCTTCCAGGGCATCATCAGGATTCCGACAATGCCGGTGATCAGGCCGCCGGTGCGGAAGGAAATCAGGCTGGGGCGTAAATTGGAAAAGTCGTTGGAGGGTGAAACGACGTTGGCGGCGACATTGGTATTGAGCGTGGCAAGAAGTATGGCGATCAAGGCGATCAGCGCCACGGCGGGCTGATTGAATCGTGAGAGCAGAATAACTGGGTCCCAGATAGGCTGGCCAAAAATTACGGCAGATGCGGAGGTGACGGCGACGCCGATGAACGAGTAAAGCGTCATTGCAGTGGGCAGGCCCAGAGCTTGGCCGGTCATTTGAGCGCGCTGCGATTTGGCGTAGCGCGTGAAGTCGGGAATATTCAACGCCACGGTGGCCCAGAATCCCACCATGCCGGTTAACGCCGGAACAAAAAAGTGAATGAAATCGGTGGTGGTGCGAAATTTGCTGGGCGTGTGGAGGACCGGGCCAAAGCCGCCCGCTTTACCAGTGATCCAGAAAAGTAGCAGCAAGCCAACAGCGAGCATGAACGGCGCGCCAATTCCTTGCAGGAACTTAATGGTTTCGATGCCGCGCCAGACGACTGCCATGTTGATCGCCCAGAAAACGAAAAAGCAAATCCAGTTACTGCCGGGAATGTTGGCCGCTGCGGGCCACACAATGCGCAGCATGGACTAGATGGCCTGGCCGCCAATCCACGCTTGGATACCGAACCAGCCGCAGGCAACGAGCGCTCGCAAGACTGCGGGAATATTTGCGCCGCGAACTCCAAACGAGGCGCGCACGAACACGGGAAACGGAATGCCGTACTCAGTGCCGGCATGGGCGTTGAGCAGCATGGGGACCAGGACAATTAAGTTGCCAAGCAGGATCGTCGACACGGCTTGCAGCCAACTCATGCCACCGGCGATCAAGCCGCTGGCCAGCATGTAGGTGGGAATACAAACGCTCATGGCCACCCAGAGCGAAGCGTAGTTGTAGGTGCCCCAGGAGCGGCGTGAGAGTGGGATAGGCGCTAAATCAGGATTGTAGAGAGAAGTGTCGGCCTGTTTGAGATCCATCCAATGTCCCGGTGCGGAGTTGAGGCGACAGCCTATAGCAAGCGCACCGGAAATTCCACTGAATAGACCCGGGAGTAGATGGCGTGTGCGCCGCCACACTGCTTCGCGCCGGTCAGAATTGAGCGAGGAGCTGAGTCAGAAAAAGAACAGGGCGGATTGGCTCCGCCCCGATCGAGACTAGGATGATGAATGATAAAGGATGATTAGAAACGGGCGGCCTGATTGCTGCCATCGAAGTCCAGTTCAGTTACGGTGTTGGCGTTGAGCAGCACACCGGTCTGATCAGCCTTCTTGTCCAACTGCACCCAATGACATGGAACTTCGGCGATTATCTTGCCATTGTGTAAAACGTCGACCTGATTTCCCTGTTCCTTGGCGCGGAATTGATAATCTCCAGGGGCTAGTTGCGTGCTTCCGACGGTAGTAGGTTCCGTGACTTGAAGGTCGACGGTTTTAGTTTTCGCCCAGACTGGCGTGGCCATTGCGCAGATGGCAAGGCCGATGAGAATCTGTTTTACTTGCAAACGCATTTCGCATTTCTCCTATGTACTCAGATTTATTGGGAATTCAGGAGGGCTCGCCGAATTCCTGCAAAACGGCGCCGTAGCCGCTGTGAAAACAGTCAGCATGGCGCTCACTTATTAGGACGCGCGCCGGCACAATTGCGATTCACAATTTCCAGTAAGATTTCGCGGGAGAAAAACTGTAGGAGAGCCGGGAAACTCCATTACGACCGCGAATTATTCTTCGCCGATGTCTTCGTTCCACACGGCGGGATTGACGCGAATGTAGTCGGCGAGCAGCGTGACGCATTCCTGTGAATCTAAATCGATTACCTGGACGCCCAGGGAACGCAACCAGTCGACGCCGCCTTGAAAATTCCTGCTTTCCCCAATCACTACGGAGGCGAATCCGAACTGGCGGACTAAGCCGCTGCAATACCAGCAGGGGGCGAGCGTGGTGACCATGATCAGCTTGCGGTAACTCTTCTGGCGGCCGGCATTGCGAAACGCGTCGGTCTCTCCGTGGACTGAAGGATCGCCGTGTTGTACGCGGCGATTGTGGCCGGCGCCGATCAAGTTGCCAGCGGTGTTGAAAATAGCGGCGCCAATGGGGATGCCGCCTTCTTTCAGGCCGGTGCGCGCCTCTTCCAGAGCGACGGCGAGCATGGCGTGATAGTCCGGGGTGGATGGCATGAGTGCTCCGGGTTGAGGTGAACGCGAAACAACGTCCTAGCTTTATACCACTGCGGAGGCGCGAAGCAGGCTGGGAGAGTGCGCGAAGTGTGACGACCGTTCGCATGTCATGTGACCTGCATCACCTCAGCGGTTCAGTTTGGAACGCTCTCGCCGCATTTCTCCTTGCTCAGGCTGCATGTCACAGCTTTGGCTGACGCCGTGCACAACAATAAGGTGATGACGATACAGCCCACGCTCCTGGTGGTGTTCGCTCCGGCTGCGCTTCTGGTGGGAGTGCTGGCGCAAGTCGTGTTCGGGAAGCTGCTGTCTGCCAGAGCCAAAGGGATTCTGGCAGTATTATGTACGACGCCGTCTCTGGTTGCGGTGCTTTTACTCTTCCCCGCGGTGCACAGAAGCGGCGCGATTGATGTGAGCTCGGTCTCCTGGGATGGTCCCGCCTCGTTGGTTTTCCATGTCGATGCGTTGAGCCTGCTGTTCGCGTTGATGGGCAGCGCGATCGGGCTGATCGTCCTTATTTATTCCGTGAGCTACATGGCGGAAGAGCGGGCGGCCACGCGATTCTATGCGTTGATGCTCACGTTTATCGCCGGGCTGGTGGGCCTGGTGTTCTGCGCGAATCTTTTATTGATGTATGTGTGCTGGGAAATGGTGGGGCTGTGTTCGTTTGGGTTGGTGGGTTACTGGTACAAAAATCCCGAAGCGGTGCGTGGCGCGCGCAAAGTGCTGCTGATGACACACCTGGCAGGGTACGGGCTACTGGCGGCGATTCTGCTGCTATACATGCGCACGGGAAGCTTCCTGTGGACGAATCCGTATTTGCCACAGGCGTTTACGAGCGGAGTTTTCCTGTTGATGCTGCTGGCGCTGGTGGCCAAGTCGGTGCAATTCCCGCTGCATACGTGGATACCGGAAGCGATGGCGGCGCCGACACCGGTGAGCGCATTGCTGCACGCGGCGTGCTACGTGAAGGCCGGGGTGTACCTGGCGGCGCGAATGCACAGTTTTGGGGTGTGGCATGCGAACTGGGGCGCCACGATGGTGTGGGTGGGCACGGTCACGATGCTGGTGGGCGTGATGTATGCCATGGTGCAAAACGATTTGAAACGGATGCTGGCGTACAGCACGGTAAGTCAAATCGGCTACATGATCACGGGCATTGGGATCGGCACGCCACTGGGAATAACTGCGGGACTGCTGCATTGCCTGAATCATGGATTTTTTAAAGGTGGACTGTTTCTCACAGCGGGGTCAGTGCAACATGCCGCAGGCACGCGCGATATGAACCTGTTGGGTGGCTTAGCGGCACGGATGCCGCGCACTACCGCGGTGTGGCTGATCAGCATGGGCAGCATGATGGGGATTCCGCTGATGAGCGGATTCACGAGCAAGTGGATGCTGTACACGGCGGCGCTGCAAAGCGGGCTGGTTGTGCCGGCGCTGATAGCGTGGCTGGCGAGCATCGGGACGGTGTTTTATTGCGCCAAGGCTACGAGCGCGGTGTTTCTGGGACCGGTAACGGAGAAGACAGAGCGCGCGCATGAAGCGCCATCTTCGATGCAGTGGGGAATGGCATTGCTTGCGGTGGGGACGGTGGTGCTGAGCATTCTTCCGCAACTTGCAGTGAACTATATTTTGAATCCGATTCTCGGCGTGTTCGGGATGAGCGCGGGCGTGCAAGTGACGTGGTTTGGGATGGCGTCGTCTACGGGCGCGTGGTGGACGACCGGCGGATTTATTTTGGCGCTGGTTTCGGTGGTGATTGGTGCGTTGATATTTTTCGTGGCGCGGCCGGCGGAGTCGCGTGCTGTGGCGGTGGTTGGTGGCGCCCCGTACGGAGAAGGATCGCTTGGCGGTTTGCGGGGCGGCGGAACGTTCACCGGGGGCGAGCCGCTTTCCGGTGAAGGGCGTTTGGCGGCCAGCGACTTTTCGGAAATTTTGCGGGCAGGGTGGGCGCCGTTTTATCGCTGGGCGGACGTCGATCGTTTTTATTTGGGCTGCTGGAAAGTGATGAGCGGGTTTGCGTCGGTGCTGAATCGGCTGACGGTGCAGGCGGAAAATTGGGGCGTGCGGTTAACGGCGGCGCTGGCGGTGATCGTGCTGTGTTCGGTGCGCTGGCTAATTCCGCATGTTGCAGACACGAGTGTTGGAGAATTTCAGAGGATACCGACAGTGTTGGTGTTCGCTTGTGCGGCTACGTATTGCGCGCTGTGTGTGAGTGCGAGCGCTTTGAATGGCGCGGCGTGGCGCAAGCATACGCCGCTGATGATTCTGGCGGGGAGCATTGCGGTGGCGGGGCTGGTGGTGTCGCACCCGGCATTTCGCACTGCGCTGCTGACCGTTTCGGCCGGAGTGGCGCTGCTGCTGGTGCTGGAGTGCACGCCTTCGAAAAAAGCGAAATGGACGTATCTCACGGTTGTATTGCTTTCCTGTGCAGCGCTGTTGGCCGGGGACCTGCTTCTGGATCGCGGTTACGCGGACTGGGCACGCGCGTTGTTGCTGAGTTCTCTGCTGGCGGTGATTCCTTTGTCGCTATGGTTGTTGCGGATCGCAGATGATTTGCCGGCACTGGTGCTGGGATTGCTGATTGCGGTTGTGGATGTGGCGGCGTTTGGCGAGTTGTACTTGATCGCGCAAGCGGCGCCGTGGGTGGTTGAGCCGCGCGGCGTGTGGCTGGGAGCAGCAGCGTTCGCGGCATTACTTGGATCGTGTTTGATGCTGGTGGAGCGGAACCTGAAGCGCTTGCTGGTGCTTTCGACGCTTGAAGATTTTGGATTCGTGTTGCTGGGAATCACGGTGGGGACGCGGCAGGCGATGGCTGGGGCGTTGACGGTCGCAGTGGTTCACGCGTTGGGCAAAGCGCTGCTGTTCATTAGCCTGAGCACAGCGGAAGAAGATGGCAACTTGGGGCCGGAGAGCCGCGGGCTGGCTAGCTTGTACCCGATCAGCGGAGCTGCTTTTCTGTTTGGAATTTTTGCAGTGCTGGGCGTGCCGCCGCTGATGGGATTTTCCGGGCGCTGGCGATTGTATGAAGCAGCGTGTCAGACCGGATCGCTGATGCCGCTGCTGTTTGTGGTGGCGTCGGCGTTCGCGTTGATTGCGTATGCGATTGCGCTCACGCGATTTTGGTGGGGTCCCTCAAGCGAAGGAGTTCAGGCGACGAAGGAACCAGTGTCGCTGCGCGGCGCGATGCTGGTTTTGATTTTGTTGCTGTTGGCTGCGGGGTTGTGGCCGACAGTTGTCGCGCTGCCCTGGAGGCTGTGGTGAATCTGTGGAGAAGACTGCTGTGCCTGTGCCGCCGTCGCAGCCCGTGGCTGTTTCATATGAATGCCGGGAGCTGCAACGGGTGCGACATTGAGCTGGTGGCTTGTCTTACGCCGCGTTACGACGTCGAACAACTGGGCATACAGATTCAGGGCAGTCCGCGCCACGCGGATATTTTGTGCATCTCCGGGCCGGTCACGCACAACACGTTGAATGCGATTCGAACGGTCTACGATCAGGTGTACGAGCCGAAGGCGGTGGTGGCGATTGGCTCGTGTCCGGCATCGACGAATGTTTTTATTGGTAGTCCGGTGGTCGAGGGTCCACTTGAAAAACATATTCCTGTGGATGTGTTCGTGCCCGGTTGCCCGCCGCGGCCTGACGCGTTGATTGCGGGCATCGCGCGGGCGGCGCAAATTCTGGCGGGGCGTCGCGAGAGACGAGCAGACCGTTCGCACGAAGTGAAATCCCAGCCCCAGCCGCAAGCGGAACCGGAGCACGCGCCATGAACCTAACTCTTGCGCTGTTTCGCTTGCTGCTGTATCCCGGGCTGCTGTATGCGGTGCCGGTGGCGTGGCTCTTACTTTGGACGGAGCGCAAGACCGTGGCGCTGCTGCAGCGGCGCATCGGTCCGTCATTTCTGCAGCCGTTTTTCGATTTCATGAAATTGATGGGCAAGTCGGTCCCGCCGCGACCGGGAATTACCGGCGCACTGCTATCGGTTTGGCCGATTCTGGCGGTCGCGGCGTCGATCGGCGCACTCAGCTTGCTTCCGGTGTTTCCGGCGCGCAATGGATTTCCGGGTGACTTGATATTACTGCTGGCGTTGCTGGAGTTGCCGTCGTTCTTCTATATCGCGGCGGGGTTCACTTCGCGCTCGCTGTTTGCGGAAATTGGTTCGGCGCGCGAAGCGGTGCTGAGCATTTCGTACAACGTGGTGTTCCTGATTGCGGTAATCGCCATCGCGGTTTCGCAACATACGTTTCGACTGGAAGAACTCGCGCAGCCGTCCACTTCCCTGCTGCGCTGGCTGGGGATTTTGGCGATTCTGGCGTGCATTCCGGCGAAGCTGCACCTCAATCCATTTTCGGTGGCGAACGCGGAGCAAGAAATTTATGCCGGGCCGATGACCGAGTATGCGGGCCCGGGACTGGCGCTGTGGGATTTGTCGCACGGTCTGGAATGGGTAGCAATGACTGGACTGGTGGCGAGCCTGGCGATGCCGCGGACCGCGCATTGGTGGATCGACGTTCTGACGTTCCAGGTATTTTGCATAGGCGTGGTGCTACTGCTCTCGGCACTGGCTGCAGCTACAGCGCGGCTGACCATCGATTATGCGGCGCGGCTGTACTGGCGATTGGGAGTGGTGGTGGCGATTCTGGCGGTGTCTAGCGCGCTGCTGGCGAGGTTGAAGCTATGAGCGTGTGGGCGCTATTGATGGACAATTTGCGCCGTGGGACGGTGACGCTGCGTTTTCCTACGCGCCCGCCAACCTGCAATCGCTATCGCGGACTGGTGCACATTAATACCGAGCCTTGCAAATGCTGCGGAATCTGCGCGGTGGTTTGCACTTCCGCGGCAATCACCATGAAAAAAGAAGATGGCAAGTACGAATGGAATTACGACGCCGGCCAGTGCACGTTTTGTGGGCGTTGCGTTGATTCCTGCGCGCTGAAGTTGCTGACCATGGAAGCCGCGCCACCTCCCATTTACGAAACGAGTGGCGCGTTGAAGCAATCACATAGATGGGAGGCGAAGCCCGCCAAGGCTCCAGCGGCGGCAATCGCCGGATCGAAGAGTTTGAGCGAACCGGTAGCAGCAAGTCTTGAAAACAAAACTTCGTCGGCGGAGAAGGTGGCCAAGTGAACGATCTCAATCAAATTTCCTCGGCGCTCGGCCTCAGCGAAACCTGGGAAGAAAAAAATGGTTCGTGGTGGATTGCGCCTGCAGCACTGGACATTCGTCTGATGGCCGCGGTGATGCGTTCCCACGATGCGCGCTTTGTCACGCTCACCGCCATGCAATTGGCTCCAGGCGCGGCAGTTCGTCTCGATTATCACTGGGACATCGATGGCCAGTTGCTTACGTTCACTACCCACGCACAAGGCAATCAAGTGCCGAGCATCGTTGATCTTTGCGAAGCCGCGGACTGGGTGGAACGTGAGACGCATGAAAATTTCTCGATCGATTTCACCGGGCATGAGTATGAGCCGCTGCTGCTCCGCGCCGGCGATGCATCCGGCCTGCAACTCCGCAAGAAGGCGCCATGAGCTATCGCGTTCCAATTGGGCCATATCATCCGGCGCTCGAAGAACCGTACAAGCTGGACCTGGTTTGCGAAGGCGAGACGGTGCGCGACGCGGAATTGCACATCGGCTTCAATTTTCGCGGAATTGAATATCTGGCGGAGCGCCGCAATTACGCGCAGGTGATCGCCTTGATGGAGCGGGTCTGCGGCATCTGCTCCAACGTGCACACCCTTTCCATTTGTCAAGCCATCGAACGCCTGGCGGGAATCACGCCGCCTGAGCGAGCGCTTTACATTCGCGTCATCATGGCCGAACTGGAGCGCTTGCATTCGCACATTTTGTGGGCCGGGATCGCGGGAAAAGTGATGGGCTTCAAGACCATGTTCATGGCCAGCTTCGAACTGCGCGAGAGCATCATGGACGCGCTGGAAGCCATTTCCGGCAATCGCGTGAACTACGCCATGAACCGGGCGGGCGGCGTGAATCGCGACATCGAAGATCCCGGCTCGTTATTGCGGATGCTTGACGGAATCGAGAAGGCCCTGCATCGTTCGATCATTCCCGTTTTTACGAAGAATCACACCGCGCTGACGCGCTGTGTGGGTGTCGGTGTCTTGACCAACGAACGCGCGAAATCGCTGGGAGTAGTCGGGCCAACCGCACGCGCTTCCGGATTAATGCAAGACATTCGCCGTGCCGCACCTTACGCGGTGTATGAGCGGATGTGCTTTGAGGTGCCGGTGGAAACTGGTGGAGACGTGCGCGCTCGCTTGGTGGTGCGCACCATGGAAATTCTGGAAAGCTGCAAAATTCTGCGTCAAGCGCTGACCACGATGCCTGCTGGCGATTGGTGGGGCTCCAAGAAGAAATTAAAAGTTCCGGCGGGAACGGCGATTTCGCGGATCGAAGGGCCGCGCGGTGAAGTATTGTACTCCGTAACCGCCGATGGTGTTTCCGACATGCCCAAGCGCATCCGGGTGCGCACACCTACCTACGCCAACATGCCGGCGATTCGCGTGATGCTCCGCGGGGCTCACCTTGCGGACGCGCCACTGATCCAGGCGTCGATCGATCCGTGTTATTCGTGCACCGACCGCTAAGCGAATCGCGGTATCAAGACGCAGGCCGCCTGGCAATGAACAATGATCCATGCGGAACCTTGACACGCGGCACGCCGCGTCCTATTGTTTGCGCACGTTAGTTATCGAGGCCCTCGTTTTTCCCGGTAAATCTTTTGATATCCAACGTCTGAATGAGACCCAAGGAGGGTCACCCATGAACCGCGTCTTGAAATTTGCCGCGATCGCTCTGTTCGCCGCAGTTGTGTCCTCTCCGTTGTTTGCACAAAGCAATCCACTGGTGGGTACTTGGAAGCTGAATACCGCCAAATCGAAGTTTGATCCGGGACCTGCACCGCAAAGCCTGACGCGTGTGGTGACCGCCGACGGTGATGGCGTGAAATACGACTTCACCGGCGTGGACGGTAGCGGCAAGCCCTTGGCCTATGGCTTTGCGGTGAAGTTTGATGAAAAGGATAATCCAGTTAGCGGGACGGTTCCGAATGGAGCAGACACGATTTCCGCCAAGCGCATTGATGCCAACAACTACGTAGCTACTCTAAAAAAGGGTGGCAAAGTGTTGGGAGTGTCCAAGGTATCGATTTCCAAGGATGGAAAGACCACGACGGTTGATATGAAAGGCACGAATGCTGCGGGCGCTAAGTCGCACGACGTGCAGGTTTACGACAAGCAGTAGCGTTCGTTCGCTGCATTAGCAGGGAAATGTGCCTAGGCGGCTTCCTTTTGGGAGCCGCCTTTTTGTTGGAAGACGCGGAACGGAACGGGAATGTGTTCCGATTCCCGCGTCGGCGGACTTTTGCGAAGTAATGCGATATTATCGGCAAATTTTTGAGACCAAATAAATCGACCGTGGCGGTGAGTTGGAAGGCCTCAGGCCTGAAGGCTGAGCTACAGGTGGTGGCGGTGTGTGAGTCAACGGGGGGTAGAGCGTAAAAAGGGCGAGGCAACTGGTGCCTCGCCCGGAGATGCGTGTTCTAAGTTGAAGCTTGATCAGGGCTTCAGTTGGGGGCTGGCCTTCTGGAGGCGGCTGATTAGAGGACGAGCGGCTTCGGGAGCGTCGAACTTTGGCTCCATAACGATTTTCTCAGCCGTGAGATCCTTGCTGCCATAGAGCCGGTGGTTGGCATCGTTGTCGGGACGAAGGGTGCTGCCCTCTAGGGAAATGCCTGCAAAGACGCCACGTGTACGCGAGTAGCTCAACATTTCAGCGCGCATGTAGGCGTCGGTTTCGGCGGACGCAGTGCGTCCCTTGGGACCAGCAGCGACGGAAGCGTCTCCACCGAGTTTCACTTTGCTGTGGAGCAGGCTGTCAACGCCGCGGGGATTCATGACGAGGATGACGAAGTCAGTGGCTTCGCCACCGATCTGGAAACCAAAGCTGCCACCTTCGAGCGCCATCATCACAGGGGCGCCCCATGGGCCTCGGAACTCCTTACCGGAGCGGCAAACCATCACACCGCGGCCATAGCTTCCACCAGCGATGAAGGCAGCCTTCATCACGGAAGGAAGAACGACAACGCAGCGAGCCTTGTCGAGCAAATCTTGTGGAATGTTATCAGGAACATCCAAGATTTCCTGAATCACTGTGCCAGCGTTGTGAATGCGATCGGTTTCTTTAACGTCTTCGTCCTTGGGGGCGGCGAAAACCAAAGGTGCCAGCGCCAGAGCGCCAAATAAAGCTGCTGATTTCCAACGAATCATTGTTGTCCTCTCGATGAGTGTTTTTTACTTTTCATTCGTGTCCCATTCCGCGCTGTACAAAACACCGCGTAAACACACGCTACGAATTGCAGAGAGCCCTCATGGCTGAAATCGGGTGATGCCACGATGAAAGGACAGTACGTTGGGAGGCACCGCGGAGGCCATCGGAACGTTGCTGTACTTTCGGTGAGAATAAAACGCAGGAGAGCAGGTTACAGGCGCGAGGCCACCTACTCACAGAGATATGGTGGGCTACAGAGTTTCCTCGATAGGCAGTTTAGTATGGAGCGCCTATCCTCTCGGTCGCTTTAACGCTTGGAAAATCCGAGAGAAAGAAAATCGGCCAGCGTAAAGGAGAGAGTTATGGACCTGCTGATGACGATCGGGATCATATTGCTGGTGCTGTGGCTGCTGGGGCTGGTGACGTCGTACACGCTGGGTGGGTTCATACACATCCTGCTGGTGCTGGCGATTATCGTGATTTTGATTCGAGTGATTCAGGGGCGGCGGCCGATTCCGTAGAATTCGCGCTTGTTAATATTTTGAACTGAAAATAAAAGCTCCAGTCGCCGCACAGGCGCCGGAGTTTTTTATTTTGGGATTGGAATAATTTTAATGGACTTGTGCCGGCTGGCAGCCGGCGCTATCGACCGATATTGCTCGTGGCGGACGAAAAGAAACAACGATTTGGTAGGAACTTGTAACTATATTAGTGAACCGACGCGGTTTTTATCCGCCTTGGGGATTATAGCCGAGCCATTCGGGATGGGCGGCGGTGGAGTCGAAGACTTGGGAGGTTTTAAAGGGTTCGAATTTGCCGTCGGCGGCGACGGTGGCTGTTTTTTGAAGGATGGCGGCGATGTCGCTCTTGGAAACGTCTTTGGAGGTTTTTGCGGCCTGGAAGGCCTGGTCGAGAATGGACATGGAATCGATGCCGGTGATGACGACCGAGGCAGGGGTACTTAGAGAGTAGTGGAGACACTCGATGGGAGTGACGGTCTTGCTCTCGAGAATATGTTTATCGGCCATCGATTTCATGGCGAGGACGGCGATATTTTTCTGGAGGGCCACGGGGATGACTTCTTTCGAAAAGCTGCGAAAGTGCGCGTCCATCACGTTCACGGGCATCTGAACGGTGTCGAATTTAAAATTGTTTTTCTCGGCGAACTGGATCATGCGCAGGTGGACGCTGGGATCCTTGTGGCCAGTAAAGCCCATGAAACGAATCTTGCCTTTTTGTTTAGCCTCGAGCATGGCTTCATGAGCGCCATCTTCGGCGAAGAAACGATCGGGATCTTCAAGGCGAATGTTTTCGTGAAATTGCCAGAGATCGACGTGGTCGACTTGAAGACGCTGCAAAGACTCGTCGAGCTGCTGCAGAGCGGAGCCCTTGGTACGGCCATCAAACTTGGTCATAACGAAAACTTTGTCGCGATAGCCTTTTAGCGCTTTGCCGACGCGGCGTTCGCTTTCGCCTTGGTTGTAGTCCCAGGAATTGTCCGAGAAGTTGATGCCGCGATCGATGGCAGCACGGAAAAGATTGATGGCATCGGACTCTTGCAGGTGGGACTGGCCAAGATGATATCCGCCCAAGCCGATGCAGGATACTTTAAAGCCGGTACTGCCGAGAACCCGATACGGCATATCACCGGAATTCTCGGCGCCCGCTAAAGACGAAGGGGACATGTCATTCCTCCCACCGATGAGTGAGGCAGCAGCCAACGCACCGATGAAGTTGCGACGCTTCATGTGGTGGAAGTGGTGCGACCAGTGACGAAGTGGATCACCAGCGACACAACAGCCAAGAGAAGGAGCAAGTGGATCAAAGCGCCAGCAGTGTGAAATACCAAGAAGCCCCCACCCCACGCCAACAAAAGCAAGAACGCTATCAAGAGAAACGGCCCAAATCTCATAACGCCTCCCTGTTGAGAGCTGCTTACGGACAGCTTGAGTAACTTGTAGCGTGAGGAGGAGGCAGGTCGCTATACGCGAGTTCAGGTACGAAGAAGGCTTAGGTCTGGTAAGCGAAGGAGAGGCGAGAGGAGCTTGCAGCGGGGCACAAAGGAGGCACAGGGAACTGAGTGCCTCCCTTCGGACCCAGGTTTTGAGACGTGTTAGTAATGGAACTAAGCGCCAGTAGAGCGCGAGCGACCATGCGAGAATGCAGGAGCGGGAGAATGTTTCTCGGTGAGTTTGGCGGAGTCGCGAGCGTAGAAGCGGCATCCGCAGGCGCGGCAACGGTAAGGCTTGAGTCGCAGGAGAGCCAACATCAATTTTTCGATGTTGCGGTGGCGGGAACGGGAAATGTAATTGCGATAGCCACAGCGCGGGCAACTGCGCGCGTCGGTGTGTATCGCGTTTCGATTCACCTGTAGCCAAGACCAAAAACCCACAGCGTTTTCCCCCAGATTTTGTGCAAATTTTGGCGACCCTTACGGCGGCATGTTTTTTGCGCAACAAAAAAATCTAACTGGATTTCTTTCGGGGAACCTTGGCGCCCTTCTTGCGAGCTTCGGATAGACCAATGGCGATGGCTTGCTTGCGGCTTTTTACGAGTCCGCCATGGCCAGCTTTTCCGGATTTCAAAGTACCCTTTTTGCGACGCTCCATCGCGCTCTTGACCGATTTACCAGCAGACTTTCCGTATCTGGCCATTGCTTTCTCCTATCGGAATTCCTTGCTATTCCGCACGAAACAGTGTGGTAGCGAGTCGGATCGTGGCTGCACAACAATTCCGCTTACTACCCCAGCGTAACGTTAGAGTTACGTTTGCGCGATGGGCTAGTTGCTGTACGTAGGTGCTTGTGTGGCTGTAGAGAGAAGGCGTTGGGGAAAGGTCAAAACTTCTGAACTCTTGAACCTGCTGCGCGCCTTGGGGGAAGAGCTAGCAGATGAGAAAACACCCGCTGTCAAGGAACGCTCTTCATGGAACGTTGCTTTGGAGCGGGTGTTTGTCAGGAGGTTGAAACTCTTGGACGCAAAGTTGTTACATGCTAGAAGAGGTGCTGCTGGACATGACGGCCTTCTGCATTTGGCGCGCTTCCTGCAAGTGCGATTGAAGAGTGGGCAGCGTTTTCGAGGCGAATTCCTTTAACGCAGGATTTTTGCCGGTGGTCGATTCCTTCTGAAATTCGGCAACGTCCTGCTCATGGTCCTTTACCATTTCGCGAGCGTAGGCCTTATCGAATTCGGCACCGGATAGTTTGGAGAGCCGTTCGTACATGGCCGCATCGGTTTTCGATGCGTCGCCGGGGAGAGTCATATTGTTCTGGGAAGCCACGCTCTTGAGTTCGTCGTTGGCTTTGGAATGATCGGAAACCATTCTTTCGCCAAACTGTTTGACGGCGGGATTAGTTCCCTTTTCGGCTGCGAGCTGGCCGAGCTTTACTTCGCTCCTACCGCCGGAGGCAGCCTTCATGGCGAAGGTGTTGTCGGAATCAGCGGGGAAAGCGGTGGCTTTACGGGCGGCAACCAGAACGAAAGCGATCGAGGCCATAAAAAGCACGACGCCGAGGTTATGCAGAAAATTTCGATTGTTGACTCTAGGCATGGTTTTGACTCCTTTTCGAGTGACAGGTGGACTGTAGTGTGGGCGGCGGGCGGCAACAATCCATTGCGAACTGTATTTCGCGGGAGGCAGAAACTTACATTTCGAAAATGAGTTCTGTGCTTCACACGGCTTTTAGGACTTGGACTTCACCACGGCGGCGAGGAACGTCGACAGCTACGCCGTCGGAATAGCGACGAACCAGGA